>DASUVL010000530.1:0-24665 GCA_036379015.1 Niastella sp. | reverse complement strand
ACAATGTACGTATCAAGCTGGTACGCACCGATGGCAGTCCCGTTACCGGAAGCATAGGATTGCGCGGATTTTGGGCCCGTAATGAGCAGACCGGCGTAGTGTATGACCCTACCGATCGGGAAGGCTATGAATTTGAAGCATTGCCCGGCGGCACGTATACTTTCGGCGCCTATCCCGGCAATTGGGAAGGTGCTGTGTCGAAGACAGTGACCCTGACCTCCGGCCAGGTAGGACCTGATGGATTTATTGAAGTAACGTTGGTGTATTGGGTTGAGTAGTTAATGATGCAGGAGGTTGCCCAAAAAAATGAACCCTTCAGACCGTTTGATCTGAAGGGTTTTTTGTTTATGAATTCATATCCTATTTTATGCTACAAAACATATCAAAATTACCATCAACCCGGTTTTTTTTTACAACGTGCCAATCATAACCGCCAGGCTGTTGTTCTACATAGGCCATCGTGCTACTAAATTGCCCTTTGATCCTTTTAGTCTTGGATGGATTACCCTCCTGTTGTTCATCAGTTACTGAAGTGATGACTAAAGTTAACGGTTTAAGCCCAAGCGTGGGTGCATAATATGCTGTTCGAAACAAGTTAAATGGCGGCGCTGGGGCTTTAGGATAAGGTCCAAACAGTGCTGTTTGGTTATTGTCGGGTACTTTTTCATCACATTCAGAGGCAGATTTACAATCGTACACCTGATAAGATCCAATTTTCAAATCCTGTACATAAGCTATTATGCCAAACTGAATGTCTTCTTTCTCACTGAAATAACTTAACATAAAGCGAGCACTTGTGTAAGCACATGTAATAACAGGTGCCGGGTCTACTGTTTTTTTATTGCCATCAACCACCAATTCTAACTTTTGATCAAAGTCACCACCTGATTGATTTCCTTTTGTTGTGGATTCTTTGCAACTTAATAGCGACAAGGTCAATAACAGAGATAACGGATTGTTGAATATTTTTTTCATTCAAAAGTATTATGGTTAATTAGTATGCGAACGCTGAAAATATTACAACCTGGTCAAAAAAACACTTATAAATAAAACTCCCGGCCTGTGTGAAGGCCGGGAGCAAGGATATCAATAATTGAACTTCGGGTAATAAATGCAATTTCACCTGGTTATTTTTTCAATATTTGAGGCATATGCGGAGCCTATAGGTATTGCCCTTTCCTGCACCCAAATCGTTTTCCTGTCCACTTTCTGAATATGCTTTTTTGATACGATGTAAGCCCGGTGAACACGCACAAAATATTTTACAGGTAACAATGCCTCCGCTTCACTCATAGTAAGCCGGGATGTTATTCTTTGATCCTCCAGCACAAACACTACATAATTGCCATTCGCTTCTGCATACCGGATGTTATCCAGTTCAACCCTTACCTGCTCATAACCACTCTTAATGAAAACATGTGAAAGGAGGATATCATCATTGCTTTTATTTCTTTTAAACTCGTAGTAGTCATATGCCTTGTTACATGCCTTTAAAAACCGGATCAATGAAAAAGGCTTTAGCAAATAATCAATGGCATCCAGCTCAAATCCTTCAACAGCATGTTCGCTGTAAGCTGTTGTAAAGATCACCAGGGGTGGGTTGGAAATAGATCTCAGCAATTCAATACCCGAGATATCAGGCATTTTTATATCCAGAAAAAGTAAATCCATCTTATTGGTTTGAAGAAATGCCATGGCCTCAAATGAATTGGTGAAATACCCTGCCAACTCTACAAAAGTTACTTTTTCAGTTAAGCCTTTAATGACTTCAAGGGCCATGGGTTCATCATCTATAACAATTGCTTTTAGCATAGCTTTTTGCTTTTTATTTTATCACCAGCTTTGCTGTAAATTCAACGCCGCTTTCATCCACTTTCAGTTCATGCCTGCCGGGATATAAAAGTTTCAACCGCTCCGCAACATTTTTTAACCCGATTCCTGACTCATCTTTTTCCGTATCGCCTTCCAGGCGACGGTGTACGCTGTTCCTAACTTCAAAGCAAACGAATGATTCGGCACATTCCAATTTAATATTGATCCATGATCTTTCCTGCAGGCTAATACCGTGTTTGAAAGCATTTTCTACGAAAGGGATCAACAGCATGGGGACTATCAGGCGATTGCATTGTACATCGTCAATATTATCTTCTATCAAAATGTAGGGCGAAGGCGGTATACGAAGCTTTTGTAAAGCAATATAATTTTTCAGGTACTCGATTTCCTTACTCATCTGAATAAAGTCGAGATTATTTTCATGTAGCATGAACCGCATCATATCGCCCAGCATCTGAATGCCTTCTGCTGTTTGTTCTGATTTTTCTCTCATGGCAGTCCCATACAATGTATTCAGTGCATTGAACAGGAAATGCGGATTTATTTGCGAACGTAAGAACTGCAGGTCGGCAGTTGATTTAATCAGGGCAGTTTCCATGCCTTTCAGTTGTAATATTTTATCTCTTCGCTGTTGATAGAGCAACCAGGTAAGCGGTGTAACGATCAGCAATAGAAACAGCCAGTAAATTGAAAATTCAACCATTTTTTGACTGCCGGAGAAAACAATAGCAGAGAAAAGCGCTCCGGCAAAAGTCGATATCAATAAACGAAACAAAACAGGGGCCTGTCGCCAGGAATGTTGTTCCCGTAATGGAAAGAGCCAGAATGTTTGGTAAATATATAAAACCAGCACAGGAATAGTCCAGGCCAGGTAATCCATGAAACGGGCGCGAATAGAATTTGAAAAAAAAGTAATTATAAAATAAACGAACAAAACAGCTGTTACATTATTAAAAATTAATACCCTGTACTCCCTTTTAGCACCTGGCTTGTTTATAAACCAGATAATTAATTCCCGTACACCGGCAAATGCAACAAACAGCATCACAAGCGCTACAGCCCTGTGAAAGCCAAAAAATAAATCAGCAAGGGGGGTATCGTTATAACCCAATAATGCCAGCAATTGATAATCACTATAATTAAATAAATGAGGCCTTGCATAGTAAGAAATAGTATTTACACCAACGGCCAGCAGAAAACTAACAAATACAATGACTAAAATGGGCTTGAGTATATATAGTGTAAACAACTTTTCAATATCATTAAATGAGTTTTTTTTAACAGATGATATAACCAGCAGGTTGATTGATAAGTAACCCAAATACATAAGGAGAATGGACGCTGCTTTGGGAATCAGCACATTTCTCCAGTAAACAAATGAAATGCCATTATCTTTAAACCTAACCGCAAAGTCAGCTGCCGGTAGTTCATCAGAACGGCTCGATAGTCCCAATAAGGAAAGGCTAAATTGCGCCACCGCTATAGTGGTTACAAAGATCATTTCGTGTTCCCGCCATCTTACTTTCATCTTTCTTACTTTTCAACAAGATTAAAACATCTCAAAAACACTTTTTTTATAAATGTGATAAAATGGCATGAAAACGGGATGGAAATTACTTATCACAAGGAAAAACAAAAAAACGCTATACCGATGCTGCAATTCTAAAATCAATGCATTCATCCTTTGAATCTGGAGTAATTTCATATCTTTTTGAAACTGTGCAATGAATAGCCCAATTATGATGACAACCACCACGTAGTACTCTGTCTTTGCTTTCTATCCTTTTCCCCCTAAATGTTTTTTGAATGTCTGCTTCTTGTCAGTACATACTTAAAGCCTTATCTGAACCTGCCAGAATTCCTTTCCTTTTCATTTTTTCTAATAATTCAGTCAAGCTTTTAATTTCCTTTTCTTCATTAAATGGTTGCTGATTTTTGTCCAAAATGTGTCCGCCTAATCGCTTTTGGCAATACTTTACAGCATTAAACATAATTTCGAAAATATTTTTTGGGTCAGCACTTCGTGGAATTGAAAAACCAAAAACTAAATTGTTAGCATTCATATTCCCATCCTTTATCTGTTCAGGAAGAAAGTAACCTGGTTCTGTCATAGTCCAAACACTAAAATGCTGGTCGTGTCCATAATCTTTTTCATTACTCCAATGAAATAAGTCTCCATCACCCCAAGTCAAACCCACACTTTGTAAAGCATCCCATATTTCTATTCCTTTAAAGTGTGTGTCAGCCTGTAACACAATAATTGCATCGCTATTAAATTCCTGGTATAGTTGTACAAGTTTTTTTGCTTTAGAAACAGCACTTTCAACTGTTTCCGTTTCTTCAATTTTTAGTTTTGTGGGATATGTTTTTATTCGCTTTTCTAATTCATTAATATATCGTCTAAGTTTTTGATGGTCGTAATTTGAATTTTCGTCATTATAGACACCCTGCACATCAATTGCAACTTGAAGTTTACTATAAACGTCGGGTGTTCCACCTGCATCTGCATAAGTCCACCTATTCTCTTCAGAAGAAAAACCATAGATAGTGGATTCATATTTGCTTCTCCATTCATAGTCAAACATTTTTGTAAAGTCTTCTTTTTTAAATACGCCACCATTTACTTGTACCAAATCAATTATCCACTCTCTGTCAGGGTCTGCTTTATAATTGACATTTTCAGTTTCTCTTTTTATGTCAGGAAATGAAAGCTTATTAGTGTCTAAAATGTAAGAAGCATTTTCGGAAGGTTTGTCAAGGTTTAAGTTCTTAACTCTGTCGTTGCTTTGGGATTGCGTGGAAATATAATAGTTGTCCAAGCCCGACTTTGGTTTGGGTTTAAAAATAATGTAGGTAATAAGTCCTAAAAGTAAAAGGCCCACTAAAATGTAAATCGTCATTCTATTCATAGTTTGTAGGGTGTCACACTATATAGCACACAACATTTGTCTTTGTGCTAATATACGCTCCCTTTTAGCCGGAAACAATTTTCTCAACTTATTCTTTTTGAGCTATTTAGTCAAAAAATGCGCAGATATCACCGGGTAGAGCAACTACAACTTAGGTTATTGGTCATCCGCTTGCTATCTATGTAAAATGTTTTTTATGGATACCACCTCACTTACCCTTGATCCACTACGGTATGCCAGCATGAACATAAAATTTTAACGGCAGATGGACTATACTCCGACATTCCCCATTTGAATGAAACAGAATTGGATTTTGATTTAATGGAATTGACTTTTCGTTTAATGAAAAGTGTTTTGCATTTAACGGAGTTGACATTTCATTTAACGGAAAGTGTTTTGCGTTTAACGGCATTGACGTTTCATTTAATGGAAAGTGATTTGCATTTAACGAGCTCAATTTGTGATAGCCACCTGTAAAGGGGACCGGGCGTTGATCTTAAGCAGCGGCTTTGACGTTACAGATGAACAAAGCAGCCGCACGGTAACTGCTATCGAAACCCTGGAGGTCGAACTGGGTGCGCCCGGTGAAGCCACCGTGCGTGTTAAGAAAGCAACAGGCAACATAGCATTTGTGTACCAGTATGCTACCGAACTGCCAAGCCAAAATACGGTGTGGGTCAACGAAGAAACGACCAATCGTGATCACACGTTCAAGGGACTGGCTTCTTACAAACGGTACTGGTTCCGCGTGATTGCGATCGGCCGCAGAGGCAAAAAGGCCTATTCGCCGGTTGTTTCCAGATCGATACAGTAATCGATCAAGACATATCTTAATAGTGAACCCCGCTTTTCGGCCCCGCCGAGGCGGGGTTGTTTTTTAGGAGCACAAAGTTTCAATTTAGTTCATCTTGGGCGCTGTACCTGAATATTATTGGATCCTGGTGTACTTCAAAACCAGTTAGCTTTGCATCTACGAGCGCTTTCAACAATTCCTTCGATATAACTATTGCCGAAACACCGAAGTAGATCAGGAAAATGTCAAATTCAAAAACAGCTTTATCGTATAGGAAAATTTCCTTGCAATAAACATTGCCAACGTTTGTATCATCAAGTAATTGACTAACCAAATCCTTTCCATCTAAAGCTTTAAATTCCCTGGTTACTTCATCTAAAAAGTAATGTTTATAGAAAATAGTCTTTTCATAATTTATTTCCGAATCATAGTCTTTTGTTGGGTTAAGCCAAAAATAGTCTACAATCCTTTCCTTGAACTCAATTTTCGCTTCATACACTTCATGGTTTGATTGTATTTTAAACTTTGAAATAACTTCATATGCTTTTGGACTAATTAAAAGTCCCCATGCTTTAATGCTGGATTGAGAAACAAAGTCGGTCAAACGTGTTTTAGGGTCCATTCTTAGCAAGAAATTTTCAGGGACCTTGTTACCAAGTTTGTTTTCAAGCTGCATAAGCGGGTCAAATTCTATTGGTATCCAGTTTGCAAAAATTTGAGGATAAATGTTCTTTGTATGAGCATTAGGTGATCCGGATTTTAAAATATAATATTCCTTTTCCATTTCCTGATCTAAACTTAAATGATTAGTTTGAAATATATTAATACTTTTACGCTTCTCAAAGTATTAATATATTAAAAGTATGCCGGAAAATGTTTATGTAATTAAGCCAATGAGTGCATCCTATTAGTACCACAATAAAAAACAACACTTTATGACCAGTTTTCTTGTACCCTACCTGCTGATTGTTTTAAATCACCTAAACACAAATTTACTCCCTATGAATGAGTTTGAATTGCCCAAAACCTGGACTAAAGATTTTACAATTAGATATTCCTATAGCGGAAGTATGGATGGAAGCAGAACTGAATTAACATTTTCCTACGATTCGTGTAATTACACCATACAACCTGGAATGAAATCACCCAAATCAGGTGTGTTTGCGATGACAGAAGCAGTCCGCATAGAAATATTAAAAAAGATGCATGAATTGAAAATGAATACAATAAAGTCAGAAATGCAGATAGCCGCTGTTGATGATGGTTGGTCGAGGTCACTTTGCCTTGGAAGCCATTGGATAGAGGGAGGCACCTCAGCCAAAATGAGCGATAAGGATAAAGAAATATTTTCCGTTGCCTGTGGGTACCTTCAGCATTTTGTAGAAAAGAAGAAAAAATAGCCTCTCAAACCCAAATGATCCATGATAAATATTATTCCGGGTTCGAAGATCAGTTGTCCATTTTTCGAGGCATATTCATTATAAAAAGATATACCTTCGATTATTTAGGATTTTGTATAGATCATTTTCAAAAAGCTGTCCATTCAAATGCATATTAGACTTTACAAATTGATTAATGATGAACTTCATTATTGGGAGAAATGGGATACAGAAGAAAAATCAACTATTATCCATTGGGGGAAAGTAGGTGAAACGGGACAGCATATTGAATTAAATCCGAAGCTTCATACCAATGACAAAAAAATCATTCAAAATGAAATGAATCAGAAAATCAGTGAAGGATATTGCGCGATTGAAGAAGAAAAGTTTGCAGTTTTGGAAATTGAGTATACAATCGATGATTTTGGATCGGAAGCCGATTTAGACTTGCGACATCGTCTTGAAGAACAAATGGATGAGGTATTAGGGTGGACCGGACTTGGTTTTTGTGATGGTGGTAGCATCGGTAGTGGTTCGATGGAAGTTTGCTGCGTAGTAGTTGACTTTGAGATTGCCAAAAAGGTAATAGAAGAATCTTTGATAAACACAGAATTCTCTAATTATTCCAGCATAATCAACATAAGCGAAGATTAATTAATCAAAGCCAACCCAAGCTAACTCATTTAAAAAAAGCGCTCAATTTTTCACAACCCCTGCACAAACCCCGTAAGACTTTCGCCCTGTTCAAGATGTAGCTTCTTCTTTAACCGGTAGCGCGACACGCGAAGACTGTCTTGCGAAATGCCTAATAAGATAGCCATGTCTTTAGAAGCCATATTCAGTTTGATCAGGGAGAGCATGCGCAGGTCATTGCCGGTGAGGTCGTCGCTATATTTCTTCAGGTTATCAAAAAACGGTTGGTGAATTTGTTCAACCGTTTCCCTGAATTCGTTCCAGTACTGATCGTGATTAAAGTTCTGGTTGATCTGGTGGATCAATTGCTGCAATTGTTTTTTCTGATCGCGCTTATCGTCTTTGATCAATATCTCCAGCTTATTGCGCAGGTCTTCCAGCGATTGGTTCTTTTGAATAATGTGCAGTGTATACGAAGTAAGTCCTTTCTTTTTTATCTCCAGTTCCTCCATCAGCTTGTCTTCCTGTAATTGGCGGTTGGTTAGTTCAGCCTGCAGCAGGTCTTTTTGCGTTTCATAAATATGCCGGTTCTGTTCGCTCAGTATTTGTTCGTTCCTGATCTTTAACCGCTGGCGGCTGATGGTCACCCACCCTAATATTACCAGCAATAAAATGACAATAATTACAGCCGTAGTAATAATTAAAGTGATGTGGCGGTTATTTTCCAGTTGAACGATCTCCTCATTCTTTTTATCAATATCAAACAACACACTGAAAAAAGCGGTTTGCCGGTTATTCTCTGCGGAATACAAATCGATGGCCGCCCTGCGGGAAAGATCTATATAATAAAATGCACTGTCATTCTGCCCAAGCAGGTTCCAGGTTTTTCCCAGATCGCGGTATGCGGCGCCTTTTTGATACAGGTCGTTTAATGTTTCGGCGCGGGCCAGTGCTTTCCAGGTTTCGTCGATCGCTTCCCGGAAACGGCCCGTTTTTCGATAGATATCACCCAGGTTGTTGATCACTTCAATACCAGCCACCTGGTCATTTACCTGGTCGTATAATTGTAATGAATGATTGAAATAAAACCAGGCGGAATCATACCGCTTCAGGTCTTCATAAATGCTCCCTATATTTTCATAGATCTTCGCCACCACCTGCTGTCGTTCTATACCCTGGCATTGTTGCAATGCCAGCCGTTGAAAATAAAAAGCGCTGTCGTATAACTTATGCTTTTCATACAGGTGACCGATCTTTCCATAGGTATCAGCCAGGCCTTCTTTGTTACCGGTCCTGAAATAGATAGATAAGGCTTCTTCATATTGTTTGCGTGCAACCGGCAGCTGCCGGTTTTGATAATACACCAATCCCATATCATTCAGGTTGCGCGCCACCTGGGTTGTATTATTAGTTTCGCGGAATATTTTATCGGCCTGGCGGTGAAAATCCAATGCTTTGGGATAATTACCCAGGTAATAACAAACCTGTCCCATCTGTTGCAGACAAACACCCATCGTTAACTTATCCTTACCGGCGATGGCCTTCCCATACATCTCTTTCAATAACAAAAAAGCAGAATCAGGAAACTGTTTGCTCAGTCGTTGCATGTATAATAATTCTGACCGGTCGTTTTCCTGTGCTTGAATAGCACTCACCGGCAACAGTATACATGTTGCTACAACCAGCGCCCAACCCTTAAAATTGATTTGAAAGAAATTCATAACAGCAGCGAAGAAACGCGTTTAATGTTATGTAATTATTAAGTCGAACCCTTATCAACTTATTAACCCGTCAACTTTTCAACTTGTTAACATTCTCTTCATGTTGCGGTAATAAATTGGTAATGACGTTTTTTGTTCTTTGACACGGTTTGAGAATCAATATCTTACTAGCCCCGTGTTAACGTTGTTGCTGTGTTGTTAACGTTGCTTGTAACGCTGTTCCCATTTTGTATACACCCGTTTTTTCGAATGGATGGCGGTCTTTCGCACTTTTGCACCGGCATGTTCCTAACAACATGCTACCAAAAAAATGGCTGTTATGAAGCATGTTTTGTTTTTATTATTTGCCTTAACCGGAGTCGTTACAACTGTTAGCGCACAGCAAATACTGTTACAGGGACTGGTAAGGGATCAGCAAACCGGAGAACTGCTGCCCGGCGCCACCATTACCATGAAAGGCGCCAAAGGCGCGCATGTAGTATCGGGGTTGAATGGCGCTTTTGTGGTGCGACAACTGATGGCAGGCACCTACACTATTTCAGTTTACTACGTTGGCTATAAACCCTATGAAACGACATTTACGGTCTCTGCAGAAAAAAAGCAATTCTTTTCCGTTGCCCTTGAACAAAACAAACATGAACTCACCGAAATAATTATCTCGGGCAATCATGATAAAGGGTCAGACGGCGCTACCCTGCTGGCCAGCCGCAGATCAGACCTTATACAAAACTCCGTATCGGCCCGGTCTATTGAAATTTCTCCCGATCTGTCAGTAGCGAATGTGACCCAACGCGTATCGGGCGTTTCCCTTGAAAGAAGCACCAACGGCGAAGGCCAGTACGCCATTATAAGAGGGATGGACAAACGCTACATCTACACCCTGGTGAATGGTATTAAAATTCCCAGTCCCGATAATAAGAACCGCTACGTACCGCTGGATATTTTTCCGGCCGACCTGCTCGACCGGTTGGAAGTAACAAAATCACTGGCACCCAATATGGAGGGTGACGCAATTGGCGGCGCTATTAATATGGTCATGAAAACGGCGCCTGAAAAGTTTTCTGTAAAAGCCAACGCCGCGGTAGGTTATGCTGACAAATTCTTTTCGCAGGACTTCCATACCTTTTCTACATCGGCTTCATTGAACAGATCGCCCCGTTACACCAACGGTTCCACTTACCAGGCTACCATGAACGATTTCCCGAACAACGCCTATTCCTATAATAATAAACACAATCCGCTCGCTACAGTGGCCGGACTTTCTATCGGTGGCCGCACACTCCATAATAAACTGGGCATTCTGGTAGCTGGCAGCTATCAAAACAACTACCGCAACGTAAACAGTGTGTTTTTTGATACGGAAACCGATATCAATAATGGTGAAGCCACTGTAACTTCTATCCAATCGCGCCATTATTCCATACAACAGGAACGCAGCGGCATTCATACCCGCCTCGATTATCAGTTGAACAAAAACAACCGCATCAATGGGTATGCAGGATTTATGAACCTGGTGAAGAATGAAATGCGTATCCTTTCCGATACAAACCTTAACCAGGGACGTTTGGGAGAGGGCACTGGCCGCATCAACAATACATTCAGAACAAGGCATGAGGTGCAACAAATTGTGAACGCTACCCTGAATGGTGAACATGCCATTACCAAAAACTTTACCGTTAACTGGACAGGCACCTGGTCGAAAGCTACGTTTAACCGGCCCGATGAAGGTAACCTGAAAACAAATACCGGCATAGGCCCAGATGCCCTTACGGGCATCATTACCCAGGTACCGCTAGCCCTCGATCTTGAATCGTACCGCAAATTTTCCCATAGTACTGATGAAGACAAGGTCGGCTATTTGAACATGAACTATCGCACCCAACTGGGCGCTTTGCATGCAACCTGGAGCGCCGGTGGTATGTACCGCAACAAAACCAGGGACAGCCAGTTCGATCGTTACAAGCTGCACGCCAACCCCGCTTATCAGCAGTACGACGGCGATATCAGCCACAACAATTTTGATGTATTCAATCCTGAAGGTACTTCAGACGATGTGTTGAACTATGGCGCCAAAGAAAATGTAGGCGCCGCTTATGGCATGGTAAAGATCGAATACCAGAACCTGGAAATAACCGGTGGCGCCCGCTATGAGCATACCGATCTAAGCTGGAACAGCGATGTAACAGAAACCGTAAAGGGAAAAACCGGTTCCATTACTTACTACGATGTATTGCCCTCGGCACATGTGAAATATAATCTCGACAAACAAATGGCCATCCGGGCTTCTTATTACTCCGCTATTAGCCGTCCCAACTTTTATGAAGTGGTGCCGCACACCACCAACGACGCAGATGATGCCGAAGAAGATTACCCCGAAAGAGGCAATCCCGAACTGAAAAGAACAACCGCTGATAACTACGACCTGCGGTTTGAGTTCTTCCCACATGCACTGGACCAGATCCTGTTCGGCGCCTTCTATAAAAAACTGAAAAACCCAATTGAGTATTCATTGCAGGACATAGGCACTTATACCTACTATACCCCTGGTAATTTTGGTAATGCCCGCAACTATGGCGTTGAGTTCGACATCACTAAATATTTCCGCTGGTTCGGCATAAAAGCAAACTATACCTATACCGATTCAAAGATCACTACCAGCAAGGTATTCCGCCACAGCATAGCTGGTGGTATAACCAGTGACCATGTGAACCAAACAAGGCCATTGCAGGGACAGTCGAAACATATTGCCAACCTGTCGTTACTGGTAAAAGACGATAACAAAACAGGATTGAACGCCCAGCTGGCCTTTACCTATGTTGGCAGAAGGATCAATACCGTATCGCAATTCCTTAATAATGATATCTGGCAGAAAGGGTTCGCGCAAATGGATCTCTCCCTGGAGAAAAGAATTGCCCGCCAATGGTTCATTTATGCCAAGGTGAATAATATCCTAAACACCCCATACGAGCTGGAGATCCGTCAGCCGTACACTGGTTATGGCGTTGTTGGTGATGTACAGCAGCAATCAATTGGCAAAAACACCTTTGTGAGAAAAGATACCTATGGAGCGAATTATTTGTTGGGGGTGAAGTTTAAGATGTGAGTGAATGTTGAGTGGTGAGTAAATACAGCTGTAAGCTCCAAGCCGTCGCGGCAACAAAACAAAGAATTGAGAACTCAGAACTAAAAACATTAACAGTACAACAATGCATACAATAAACATAAAGCAACTAATTATACCAATACTGGCTTTGGCACTAGCCGCCTGTCATAAAGAAGAAATGGTAGATATTTCGCCAGCAAAATTCACTGTTGGACAAACCATAACAACCGATACCTTAACCGGTACAGTGAAAGGTACTTTACAAAGCGGCAAAACCTATTACTTTAGTTCAGACATCCGCATTAACAAAGGTGATACGCTGTTGATGCTGGAAGGTTCCAAACTCATTGCCCTGGGCGATGGCAAAAGCACAGCTACCAGTCCGCAAATAACCTGCAGCGGTACATTTATCAGTCTGGGTACACCTGCCAATCATAATTTCATCACGGTGTCAGATGAACTGCGCAACCCCGGTTCTATTGCCAAAGGCATTTGGGGTGGCATTCAATGCAGCGACTCTAGCGGCGACCTCATCATTAAATGGACGCATATTGAATTTGCAGGAGGCCCTGCCGGCCCGTCGGCAGACCCTGGCGTATATGCGGCAGGCGATCCCCGCTATTCTGTTGTATATACAAATATCAATGGCAATTGTATTTTTGAAGACAACTGGGTATATGGCAGCACCGATGATGGCATGCGGGTACTGCACGGTCATGTAAGCATCATGCGCAATACGTATGAAGCCAATGGTAAAGCCGGTGGCGAAGCCCTGAATATCAAAAACGGTACGTTGGGTGATATTGCTTATAACCTGATCATTGGCGCGGCCACCAATGGATTTAAAGTATCCAACAGTGGTGATGGTCCCGTGCAAACCAATGTAAACCTGTACAACAATACGATCATCAATTGCGGCTTCCGCCAGGTGAAATCAGGCCGTGGCGGATCGATCAACTTCGAAAAAGGCGCGCAAGGAAAAATATATAATAACATGATCGTTAACTGCCGCTTCGGTCTGCGCGTGACATCTGATGCTGACGTTGCACACATCACTTATAATAATCAATTCTATTACGCCAACGATCAACGGCTGATCGCCCAGTTCAACGCCAGTGATGGCGTGGTTAAAAACATGACCGGCGATATTCGCAGCACCACCCCCAGCTCGAACAACCCGCAGTTTGCACAGTTCGATGTAAACCAGTTCGACTTTACCAAAGCAATCTTCCCTATGAATATTTCGGCTATGCCTTTAGCCATCATCTCAGCAGGAAACTATAATTTCGGATTGCTGCCTGGTTCTCCAGCATTAAGAAAAGCCAATGCCGATGTTCTTCAACCCAGGAAGATCGTACCACAGGGCGGTACGTATGGTGCTACCACCCTGGCCCCCGGTGTAGACATGGGCGCTTATCAGAGTGATGGATCGGAGAATTTGCACTATGCATCGAGTCTTTCGTTTAAATAGCGTGAATGGTGAATGGTGAATCCACAGCGCGGAAAAGACCAGAAAATCTAGCCGTGCCACGGTTTGGAATCGTGACACGGCTACCTTAACAACATTAAGAACAGATCAAGTAACATGACATACTTTTTGCGTGCATATCTATTTATAAGCATCATTCTACTATATGTATTACCTGTATCGGCACAAACCAAACTGTATGCAGGTACCAAAACACCGTATCCAACACCAGGTCAGCAATACACACCCCCACCTAATGGTTTTACACCGGCGTTTGTAAACTATGTGGGCCGCCATGGGGCGCGGTTCTTTACCAAAGCCGGCAGTGATGTAGCCGTAATCGGCATTTTACAAAAGGCTCAAAAAAACAAGGCCTTGACCAGTCTGGGCAAACAGCTCTTGGCCATGACCCAACGTTTCATCAGTATTCAGAAAAACAACTATGAAAATATTACCGGGTTAGGGAAAGAAGAACAATTGAGTATAGGAAAGAGATTGCTGCACAACTATCCCACTGCTTTTACCGGCAAAGGACTGGAAGTGTTCACCACGCATAAAGTAAGGACCCAGCAAAGCGCGGATGCTTTCCTGGAAGGTTTTGCCGGGTATCCGGGTAAAAAACAATATCGCATAATGCCCGATTCGCTGGATACAATACTACGGTTTTATGATCTGTCGCCCGCATACCGGGAATATAAAAAAAATATATTGTTAGAAGGACCGACTGATTCATTACTACTTGATGCAAAAACACGGCGGGTGGCCAGGGAAATATGTGACCGTATTTTTAAGCATTCATTCAAAACAGTTCCCATTTCATTTACTACTGATTTGTACGATGTGTACTGCGGGCAATGGTCGATTCCGGTAGAAATACAACAACATGGATATCCTAAAAACAGTATTGACTTTAGCATTGCCTTTGATACCGCACAACTGGCTTGGCTTGCTTTTATAAATGGCGCAGAAGATTTTCTGGAAAAAGGAGCAGGCAGAGATACCTTAGGCATACAGGCAACAGTGGCAGCGCCCCTCCTTGCTGATTTTATTACAACTACAAGCGATATTATCAATCATACCAAACAGGCAGATGCCATTTTGCGTTTCACCCATGCTGAAGCCATATCGCCATTTGCTACACTATTAGGTATTCCGCAGGCAAGTGTTCCGGCTGCTTCTATCTATCAATATAGTCAACATTGGTCGGCGGAATCCATTATTCCACTAAGCGCCAACATCCAATGGATCATTTACTCCAATGGATCTGAATACTTATTAAAAGTATTATTGAATGAAAAAGAAACAGGGCTGCCTATTCCAACACTACAATATCCCTATTACAAATGGGAGGACGTAAAACAATACTATCTGAAGAAATTAAAATCTATATGAATATGGGCCAACAATCTTTTATAAGAATAAAAGAGGAGCCGAAGCTCCCCTTGTTAACCATCCAGATTTCCACAGGTAATATTTTGTTAAGTAATTCAAAACACTGATTATTCGATAATTTTCTGTCAATTCATATTGATTTCAGATGAAAGTAAATGAGGGTTTATAGAAAGTACTGCTTCATTATTTGATTCAATAGTTCCGGGATTGTCTGCCAGATCAATGAATAAACAAAAATTTCCTGCATGTATCCCCCAGATAACCATCTTTGGCTGCCGTATGGAAGGCACGATTTCAGGGACCAATTCATTTAACAAACCATCCCAGAATGCTTCTTCCAGTTCCTCAATAGCAGAGCTGTCTTTATTGCTACTGTTTTTTCTATATAGCGTCCTCTGCGAAAGACTTGTGGTTGTGAATATCAAAACTTCCTGATGAAGATGTTGGGGCTTCATAATTGAACTGTTTTATGTATATGATTTTAGTTTTTTTTCGTTTTCATTGGGTCGGATTATCTGCTCTCTCTCTCTTGAATGAGGAAACAATCTCCAGCATCAAAAGACTAAATACATATTGAATGGATTCATCAGGCGATTGCGCTTTTTCACCCCAACTTGCTTTCTTCTGAAGCAGCCAGAACAAAACAGTAACTGTTGCTGCAGTTAAAGTATCAGGAATAACAACAGGATTGTTCGAAGCTATCCCTGTTATAGTCTCAAGCTGTGTTAAGGGCATACTGCCGGCAATGGCAAATTGAGGCGCAAAGCAAAAAACTTTAAAACGGCAATCTTCACTAAAGCTTAATAGCTGAACGGTCACTTTGGGAACCTTGTAAAGAAGCATCCCTTTGGAAAGTTTGTATGTTTTCAGGTCGAGCACCAGGGTAACTTCGCCTTTCTCAATGTATAGTATAGCAGCATCCTCTGTTCCCGCAAGACTCATGAGCGGAAAAAGTTCCAACTCCGCAGAATCTGTTATTAAAAAAGAGCTATCCATTCCGCCAGTTTTTGTTTGTAGCTCAGTAATGCTATTGCAATCCGCCGGAACTTCATATCTGCTTCTTACCTGAGCGGGTGATTGATGTGTGGTGTTCATTTTTATGTTTATGTAGTTTTTGGAAGATGTTTTTGTAGCGCCTTTTTTCAGAACGTAAATTAGCTCTATACCAGGGGCAAATCCAAATTCTGAAGCCGACAAAAGTCTGACACCGACCGGACAAAAAACAGGAAGTACTCCGTTAACAACCGGACAAAAAATGGAAATGAATTGCAAAACCGCTATAGGCGGGGAATTTAATCTGTGTAGCTATGTTGGCAATTGGGAATGTTCAGAGACGCCCATATTAAATACAACATGCTTTGATAAATAGTTAGCCTTGTGCCCGGGATCTGAATGTACAATTCATGGGCATGAGTAGACAAAATTATTACATGATTTCAAAATGCCGGGGATCGGCGGGTGCTGAAACGCAATGGACTGATAGCCTGGAGCGAATGATCTTGTTTTCAATACGCTCAATTCTTTTAGCATAAATCCAGAAAACGATGGCTATCAGCAGTGCCGCAGTAAGGATGATAATGAGCAGGAACCAATTTTTTTTCTTCATGGAATTACAGGCGGCCGCCATTTTATTAAATGCAAAATTAGCTGCCTACCGGCGGGTGATCCAAATTCGGAGCTTGACAAAAGTCTGACAATGACTGGACAAAAAATGGACATATACCGTAAACCCCTTTAGGAGAGGTTTAAACACTCGCTGGTTAAATTTTGGTCAGATACGTTTCGGTGGCCAATTCATCATCCAATTGTAACCGCTTGCGGAGACGTTGCCTTATTTTATAAACGCTATCAGTAGAAATGCCGAGCATGGACGCCATTTGTTTTGTGTTTAGATGCAAACGGATAAGCGCCGCCATACGCTTCTCGGCTACAGTAATGTCGGGTACCAATTCCTTGAGTTTTAAAAAAAAGCCGGGATATATTTTTTCGAATAGCGTCTTAAATTTTTCCCAGTCTTCTTCGGTAAGTATGGTTTGACGGCTAAGCTCGCTGGCAAGCAGCTGCTGTTCATCAGTGAGTGGTTTGGTGGCTACCTGCTGTTCCAACTGTTCTATAACCCTTGTTTTTTCAATAATGCTTTGGGTAAACATATCCAGTTGCTCTTTTGCCGCTGTCAGTTCTTTTTCGGCAGCAACCTTTTGCTGAAAAGCCAATTGTCGCTGAAACCTGGATTTTAAACGCTGGCGATTGAGAATGAGTAAACCCACAATGGCAACAAAAACAATGGCGGCAATAATATAGTTACGCTCTTGTGTTTCGGCGTCTTTTTCTTTTTGAAGATCACGAATCTCAGAAACGTTTGACTGATTGTCTAGTCTTAGCCGGGCAATTTCCAAACGGCTGTTTGCAACGGAACGTTCGATGGAATCGTGGAGGTTATTGTATAATTGTGAATAGTGATAAAAGCTGTCGCTGTTGGCCAGTACGCGATATACATCGGCTGTGGCATAATACACGTCTCGAAGGAAATGGGGCAACGGTTGAGGTTGTTGTTGAAGCATTCGCAGCGCTTCCTTCACCTGCAGCAATGCGCTGTCTTTTTTGCCCTGCATTAAATTGATTCTCGCTATCATTTGCAACGCGTGGGCCGCATTGGCAATTTCGCCATGCTGTTTACTGGCGCGGTAGTCGAATTCAAGCAATGGTTTAGCGATGTCGTATTTTTTTTGTAAGAAATAAGTATATCCTTTATTTCCCGAAATAATTCCTTTCCAAACTTCAGAATTTAACGCATTTGCCATTTGCAAGGCAACATCATAATAATGAAATGCAGAATCGTAGTTGCCAATTTTTCGCCAGCAAAGCCCTATCGTATTCCAACGGCTCATCGTATTTATTCTTGCATCCCGGGAAGTGTCTTTTTCATTTATAATAGATCGACGAATGTAAAAGATACCCTTGTCAAGGTCACGTGTGAGATAAAAAAGCTCTCCGAGAAACTGGTATTTGTGCGATTCAACTGTTATTCCTTTTTTATCAAGAATTTCAACTGCATTTAAACAATACATTGTCGACAGTTCAATTTGATTGCAGAAAAACATGGTTTCTCCATACCACCAGCTCACAGTTGCAATCAGGTGTTCGTCATTTATTGCATAAGCCTGTTGCAATGCAGGCTTCATTAGTTGTATTATGGAATCCTTTGCCGCCTTCTCCCGTATTTTCCATAACATAGTTGCCCGAAGGTGTTTTATGCGCACCTGGAAATACGGTCCTTTTGAAGCGCCTTTTTCTTCGAGGTCATTTAAAGTGCGGAAAACAATGGCAGTGTCTGTACGCTGCAATATACTCACGATCTCATTAAAATTTTTGTTTAGCGTATCATCATCCTCGTCTAAACTTTTCACCCATTCATCCAGGGGCAAAGATCTGTTTTGTGCAAATGCAGGAAGATTTGTTTGAAGTAAGACAAATAATATGAATAGCAGGTATGGCGTTTTGGCAAGGAGCATCATTTGCTGTTATTAAAGCGATACAACAAATTTATAGCAATGGTTAGTTTCCCCTTTTATTACATGAGGATTTTCCCACAACTAAGATACACTCTTAAAAACTAATAAATATTGATGTTGCCAAATTGTTGATTTTCAGCCTAAGAAAGTCATTTCTACTGACACCTCGAATCCAGGAACCTGATCGTTGTCTTATTCAGATCACTATAAAACTGATGGCCGCCAAACATCACATCGATCTGTCCGTTTACAAAGTCGCGTTGCAACAGATTCAGTGAATTATAAGTTGGATATACAGCCGTATTGGCCAGAAAAACTTTTGAGATACTATCTGATAATGCTTTCACATTATTCTTTGCATCGAGCCAGTTATTATTTTTCAATTCTTTGAAAAGTGCTGTGGATGTGGTGATACTTATATCTGACCGGCGGGCAAAGCGTTCGGGATAAACCGGACTTCTGTCGTGCAGAAAATATTTGCTGCACACACCGCGGCTGCTCAATCCCTGTGAATTGGTGAGGGCATCTGCATTTCCGGCAGCGCCTACTTCCGACCGCTCATCGTTTTTAGCCATACAGAACAGGTAAGGTATGGTAGACATATCAAACACTACTTTGTATGCCTGCGCACAATAGGAAACGCCCGATTTAAATTTATACAGATAAGATAAACAGCTGGAGAACGCAGCGCCATTGCTCATACCGATTGAATATAACGGTATGGACGGGTTGGTATAACCTCTTGCATAGAAAGTATCACGAAGGGCTTTGACATTTCCAAAATCAACATTGGTGGTACTATCAATGGGAGATGGTTTCCATTGAAATGATCCATTCCCGTTCAGGTCGCTATTTAATGACACCTCTTCTGCCTCCGTAACAATTACGCCATAACCGGCCGCTACCAGGTCTTTGATCGTTTGTAGCCATTCATAATTGATGACCAGGTTAAGCGCACTGCCATTGGAACCATGCAACAGGAAAGCCACCCCTTTTTGGGTGGTTGGGAAATAATAGTAAACATTCTTTGCTATGCTTACCCCTTTTATTTTCTCATACTTCAGGGTAAAAGCACTGATCGCTTTCTGGTTGGCTGTTATGCTGACGTTCTGTGCAGGCATTACAAACATATTATGCCATTCGCCGCTGTTTTGCAGTAAACTGGTATAGCCAGTCCATTGATCAAACACATAACTATCTGAGGCCGGGTTCGACCAGATGTGCACGGTATCGCCAATTTTGTACATACCGCTCCCATAACCATTTGCCACAGTTACAGTTGCGCTATCTGAGTTGGTAACAGGTGCAGGGTCATCACTTGAGGATTTTTGACAGGAACTATATACAATAATTGATATCAGGCCAATGAAGTATCCCTTTTTCATAGATAATGTATAGGTATTCTTACTAATACCATAAACCAAACGTTCCCGGTATTAAATAATTGTACATATAAATTAAAAATGAAAAAGTCAATACAAAAAGGGATACTTCATACTTTTTCATTCCTCATTCTTCATTCTTCATTTCATGAAACCGGCTGTTCCTTCATTACTTTTTTAAGCATTTGTTCATCGGTAAGATCCAGTCGTAGTGGTGTAATGGAAACCTGGTCATGTTCAACAGCCCACCGGTCGGTGCCTTCTTCAGCAGGCTCCAGCGGCGTTACCGTAAACCAGTAATGTTTTCTGCCCATGGGATCAACACCCGGCACAATTTTGCCATCATATAAACGAACAGATTGTCTTGTCCATTGAATGCCTTTTGGCTGAGGCGGAAAATTTACATTGAACAAACCCAGCGTATCATTTTCAAACAATAATGCCAGCGTTTTTTCTACATAAGGCGCCAGGGCATCAAAATCAGGTTCTGATTTGCCCACCGGGGTACTCAGGGCAATGCCTTTAATACCTAACAGAACGGCTTGTTTGGCAGCAGCCAGCGTACCGGAGTGCCACATAGAGTTGCCGAGGTTAGGCCCCATGTTAATGCCTGATAATACCACATCGGTATGCGCATATAAATGGCTGCCTAAAGCCACACAATCGGCTGGCGTTCCATTTACCCGCCAGGCCTCTATTCCTTCACCATCAAATATAATGGGCGATTTTTTTAACGACAGCGGCCGGGAATGTGTTACAGCATGGCCCATAGAGCTTTGTTCCACATCGGGCGCAATAACGGTTACCTTTCCAAAGCGGGAAGCTATTCTGGCCAGCGCGGCAATACCCGGGCTATAAATGCCATCATCGTTGGTAATTAGTATAGTCATAGGTTATTATATGTTATTACTCAATTGTATGAGATTTTCATGCCAGCCCACCGTGGTACAATTTTATAAATAGTATTAACATTCAACCAACATTAAGAAATGAAAACGATTCATCTCATACACAATCCCGGTGCGGGTGATGAGGCGCATTCCAAAACCACCCTGCTTCGGTTAATTGAAGCTGCTGGGTATGAGTGTAGATATTGTTCTACAGACGATAAGGAATGGCAAAACATTGACCCGAAAGTAGACTTTATTGTCATTGCCGGGGGTGATGGCACGGTTAAGGAAGTGGCGTCGGTACTGCTAAGAAAAGTGTATTCGGTCAGACGTCTGCCGGTAGCCATTTTGCCTTGTGGCACTGCCAATAACATTGCAGAATCATTAAACATAAAAGGGGAATTGATAGATATTATCCGTTCCTGGAGTTTGGCGCAAACTACTGCCATTGACGTAGGTGAGATCTTCAATGTAGAAGAAGAACCTGATTTTTTTATTGAAAGCTTTGGCTATGGGCTATTCCCTTATTTGATGAAAGAAATGGAAAAAAGCAAGAAGGACGACATTGAGGACAAGGATGAAAAAATGAAAGCAGCCCTGGAAACCATGTACACCATTTCAAATTCCTACAAACCGCATTATTGCGAGCTGGTCATTGATGGCGAAGACCATTCCGGCGAATTCCTGATGGCCGAGGTTATGAACACCCGTTTTATAGGACCTAATTTATTTTTGTCGCCCCATGGCCATCCCGGTGACGGCACTTTTGAAGTTGTGTTGATACCCGGTGAAGACCAGGAAAAATTTGCTGCTTATATTGAGAGTAAGCTCAACGATGCCGAAGTGGTGGAGTATACTTTTATAACCATCAAAGCCGAAGACATACAAATAAAATGGAAAGGCACGCATGTACATGTTGATGATTCAGTGATTGACCTAAAAGAAAATGCACCCGTACATGTGCGGGTGCAAAAGAATGCGTTTGTGTTTTTGATATAAAGTATGCCACGTCTTCCCCTTTCCCGCAGATGCGGAGCTCAGGACCGTGGTGCACACTTAACGCTTATAGTAATGTCAGTTCAATAACAGGAATTTCCATGTTCGGTTTTTGCGGTAATATTATCTGAAGATCATTTGAATTGTCGCCAACCGGCTGATATTTTATTTCTGAATTATCATGCAGGAACTGTGCATATTTTACTTTCCCTTTATACCCGGGCAATGTAATGGTTGCCTGGTTGTATTGCATCAGGTGCAGGTATAATTTTTTTGTAGTTGCATTATAAGTAAGCAATGTATTCTCTGGGGCTTTATACTCAGCGGGGGCCTGTGTGCAACCGTAAATGGCCTGTTGGTTATATTTCATCCATAGGCCAATACTGTCCAAAGCCCGAACGGCGCGGTAATCAAAATAACCTCTGGCCGTGGGGCCTACATTCAAGATCAGGTTGCCGCTTTTGCTCACAGCGGTGATCAGCAGGGTAAGCAGTTCACGGTCTGATTTCCAACTGTTCTCATCACGGAAATATCCCCATGATCCTGAAAAGGTTTGACAGGTTTCAAAAGGTAATCCACCGTACTCACTTTGCAGCTCCGATGGTTTAACCTGTTCCGGTGTAGCAAAGTCAGCCCCGTCTTCATACGCTTCCAGATCGAGCCGGTTGTCAACAATAATTCCCGGTTGCAACTGGCGGATCATTTTCAGGAGCTCAACGGATCCCCAGTCGTTTTTGCCTTTGCCATGTCCGTTCGCATTGGGATAGGAGAAATCAAGCCAAAGAATATCGATCTTACCATAATTGGTAAGTAGTTCCCGGATCTGGTTATGCAGATAAGCTTTATACTTACTCCAATCTTTTCCCTTGTTTATTTTGGCGTAATCTGCATCGGCTTCACTTTTGGGTTGTAACGGATGCAGGCCATCTACTGTAAAATCAGGATGATGCCAGTCGATCAATGAATAATAAAACCCGATCTTAATTCCTTCTGCTCTAAAAGCATTTACATATTCCCGTACCAGGTCGCGTTTTGCTTTGGTATTGGTAGATTTGTAATCGGTATATTTTGAATCGAACAAACAAAACCCTTCATGGTGTTTAGTTGTTAACACGGCATATTTCATTCCTGCGGCTTTCGCTTGTTTTGCCCAGGTTTTAGGATCGAACATATCGGGATTGAACATCTCAAAGTAAGGTTGGTATTGTTCATCGTTCATGCGTTCCCAACGTTTTACCCATTCGTGCCGGGCGGGTTGGGCATACAATCCCCAGTGAATAAACATACCAAAACGATCGTGCGTCCACCAGGACATGCGCTTGTCTTTCTGTGCCCGGGTTTCATGGCCGATTTTTTGTTGCGCTTGCAGGCCCTGACATATTATTAGTGAAACAAAAAAAACGTGTAGTGTCTTTGCCGTATTCATGTATGGTTGTTTTATATTAATATAATATTTTCAGCACTATTTTTTCCAGTGATGAATTAGGTTGAACCGTAGTTTTTACCTGTTCATTTTGTTGTACCCATTCCCTTTCCCAGGCAAAGAAGTCGGGCGGTGTGGTGGTTTTACCGGTCAGGTTATTTCGCAGGTGATCAACATACAACTTCCACCGCTGCTGGTAAAACGAAGTCATCATACCCGCCCATTCTTTATAGGCGTATTCATGCAAATTATCTTCCTGCCTGTTACTTTCGCCCCAATAGGTGATCAACATCATGGCATTATGCAGGTTATTCTTTTTTTCTGCAGCTGTATTACCTGCCCGCAATGCCTGTTGCTGATAACTGGTTAACCGGTAATACGATTGGCTATTGAGCAACTCATCAGTACGTGTATGCATTGTTAAAAACGCATTGGCCGCTGTATTAAATGCGTTCGTATTTTTTTCATGGTAGGCTGTTACCATATCAGTAAAAACCTTGTCGGCCCGGTTAGCTATTACCTGCCGTACAAAATTGATCAGGTCAATTTTGTAGGTTTCACTGTTACCAAACAAAGGAGCTGCCGTAGCAAAGGTTTGAACCGCTTTTACAAACAAGGCCGTATCATATCCTTTCTTTAGCTTACCCCAGCTTGAAACCGATTTTATTTCCAGAGCTGGTCTTGCACATAACACATTCTCGGGTGGACCTTCCTGGTACCCGGGATTGCTGTAAATGGTTTGCAACAACATTTTCCAGGCGGTAACAATAGCTGGATTGGCTTTTCCATAACGCGCCGTTACATACTCACTGATCCATTTTTCCCTGTCAACCGGTTTGTTATGCCAGCCCAGCTCCAGCACCAGGTCGTATGATACCGGGTTATTATTAATGCCTTCCGGCATGATGCCTACGCCCTTCATATATTCCTTGTAGGGACCGGTTGCGGCGCGATATACTTCACCGGCATATCTTTCCAGCTTGCCATTTAATCCGGGCCGCTCGCCAAAATTGTTTACACAACACCAAATGAATGGCGTGCTTTCATAGCCATTCCTGGTTTCCCAATTATTGGTGTTCTCGCCAAACAATTCCTGTATCAATAAAGCGGACTTATCTGTTTCTGCCAGTAACTCTTTTTTAGGATTATCCTGCCAACCCTGCAATACCCAAATGGCGCCGGGAAAATGTTGCTGCATGGCCTTTTGTATATTGACGCCTGCTTTTCCCAG
>DASUVL010000529.1:0-6764 GCA_036379015.1 Niastella sp. | reverse complement strand
CTACACGTACATTGTATTTTGTTTCCAGCCAGTCATACGCGATAAACAGGTAATACTTGTTTTGTGCACTGTTGTAAATGATCTCCGGCCCTTCGATATTTCCATTGATGGTGGTATTGGTAAACCCGCGTTGTGCAATTCGTTTTCCCTTATCGCCACTGGTCGCAGCCAGACCAGTAGCTGCATTCAGCTTCAATACATAAATGCCATCAAAAGCGGATCCATAATACATCCAGTGTTCACCTTGCGGAGTAACCACCACCGTTGGATCAATGGCATTGGTCTGCATAACAGAAAAATCATTTCGCGATGTAACTACCAATCCCTGTTCCGTCCACGGACCTTCCGGCGCAGCAGCAGTGGCCAGTCCAATCACACTTAAGCGCAAGGTGGGCGACGACAAAGAATAATACAACCGGTACTGATCGTTCACTTTCATGATATACGGTGCCCATAATGATTGAAAGGGTGTTCCGCCCGTTTGCGTAATATAATTGGCGCCCATGGTGGGTAATACATTAAATGCCCAGCCAACAAATTGCCATTGTATCAGGTCTTTTGATTTCCTTATTTGTATGCCGGGTTTTACGGTGGTGCCATACGCCACATCGGTGCTGTAACAGAAAAAATAATCGCCGCTTTTTACAACGGATGGATCGTGCACATTGTAAGACCCCCAATAAATATAGTAAGCAAATGGTGCTATGGAGGCGTATGTATCGGTAATGGAATTGATATCGAAGTTGGAAGATGGCGGCGGGGTCACCGGGTCTTCGGTGTCATCGTCGTCTTTCTTCTTCTGACAACCGGCTACCACGATCATTACCACCGCAATCAGCAATCGTATGTAATAGCTTGAAATATTCATGCAAACAATCGGTTAATGACAGGTAAGGCGTGCCGCCCCATTTTTTGCTAAACTGTGGCTTAATACCCAAGCATGGCCGAAAATGTCATTGGCACAATTATAATTATTTATTGGGTATTGAACAAACTTGAGTTGGGTGGGTCCGACCGCCAGCTGGCGGAGCTCACCCTGCACATAGTGCACCTTCCAAAGGGTGAGCCCTTTAAAAGGGTACCCACCCAAATGCTAATAACCCGCATTCTGTTTCAGGTTCTTGTTCACGTCCATTTCCGCCTGGGGTATGGAGAAAAACTCGCGGCCGGGCACATAACTGTTGAACTCAGGATCATGCGTTTTGAGCTCAGCTAGTTTGGTGGGGTTCTGTATCCAGCCCCAGCGGCGGATGTCATCGAACCGATGCCCTTCAAGGGCAAATTCCAGGGCGCGCTCGTGGGCTATCCTGTCTTTCATTTGCTCTTTTGATAAAGCGGCAAATTCCGCTTCCCTGTCTGGCAGATTTGCGCGATTACGTACGCGTTGAATATTCTTTGCACATTCAGCCCTGTTGTCCAGTTCGTTCTGGCATTCGGCATACATCAACAGCACATCGGAAAAGCGCATCAGCCGTTCATTGATGCCGGAGCGCCAGTCTTTTTCATCAGGTCTGGGGCCATCGCCGTTGCCGTATTTCTTTATGCCCAGCTTACCCAGGTCGGCGGCATATACGGTTTGAAAGGATTGTCCATACAATTTGCAGCCGGGATAATTATAATAGATAGTGGAACGCAAGCGGGGATCATCTTCGCCGGTTTTTGTCTTTTCCTTGAGGAATTCATCTACGATCCATTGGGTAGGCGCAGCGTCATTCCAGCCAAAAGGCGCGGGTGCAAATGTAAGGGCGCGGGCGGTTGTCTTGCTCCAGTCTGCCCCAGGCGAGCTTACCCAACCTACTGTAATGCCGCCTACTTCGCGACTGAACTGGATCTCAAAAACGGATTCGATATTGTTCTCCTGTGCTTCGGTAAAATTATCACCGTAGTTGGCCATAAGGTCATACCCGGGCATATTCATCACCTCTTTAAGTTTAGCGGAGGCCAGGTCGTATTTTTTGTTGAACAAGTAACTTTTACCAAGAAATGCCAGTGCAGCGCCTTTTGTAGCCCTGCCCAGGTCGGCGCCACTATAAGAAACGGGTAACAGTTTGGAAGCTTCATCAAAATCACTATACATCTGGTTCCACACCACTTCGGGCGCTACCTGCGATGGGAAATACTCAGAATAATCCTCATAGTATTTAGTGATCAACGGAATATTATTAAAAAAGGTCACCAGGTAGTAATAATTAAGGCCACGCAAAAAAAGCGCCTCGCCTTTTAACCGGTTATACAGGTTCGCATCTTTAAAAGGCACTTTGTCGATATTCGACAATACAAAGTTGGCGCGGGTAACACCACCATAAAAGGCAATCCATAACCATTGTTGCATGATGGTGTTATTAAACAACTTAAAAGAACCGGTGTTCGACAATACATCCCAGGGACTGGGGCTTACCATGTCATCCCCTCTCAGATCCAGTGCGCATTGGGCAAAGCGTAAAAATGTACCGTCATAATACAGCGATTGATAAATGGCATTTACAGCCATTACTGCATCTGTTTCAGTTTTCCAGAATGTTGTGATATTTCGCTGGTTGGGACTTGCCAGGTCCAGGTAGTCTTTCCCACAGGAAATACCTGATATAACCACAGCGGTAGTCAATAATATTTTTTTGATGTTCATTACATTTAGTTTTTTAGGTTACTCCATTTGAACAGATTGGCGTTCTGCGTTCTGCGTTCTGCGTTCTGCGTTTTACAAACCTAGTTGTACGCCCAAAAGGAACGAGCGGGGATTAGGCAGTCCACCCGCTTCATTGGCAGTGAACGGCCGGTTTGGATATGAGCCGTTATCGATGGCTCTGTCGAACAAGCCATTGTTATTGGCAAAATCAGGATCGAAACCGGTGTATTTTGTAAAAGTGATCAGATTTTGGGCAGTGACATATATTCTTGCGTTTGACAAATGGGCTCTCTGCAATAGTTCTTGCGGCAATGTATAACCTACCTGTAATGTGGTTATCCGGAGGAAGCTGCCGTTTTCGAGCCAGCGGGCAGAAGCACGGCCGTTCTTATTGGGATCGAACATTACAACACGGGGCACATCGGTATTGGTGTTGGTGGGCGTCCAACGGTTGAGCAATTTGGTGCCATAGTTATCCCAACCGGCGCCGCCTTCTATACCTGCGCGAATACTGTTGAATACCTTATTGCCTGATACCCCGGAACCGATCACCGACAGATCGAATTGCTTGTAAGATACTGCCCCATTAAATCCATAATATAATTTGGGAATAGCCCTTCCCAGGTAAGTACGGTCGTCGTCATCGATCTTTCCATCAGGCGTTCCTGTTAGTTTTCCATCGGCATTGCGGCCATTGATATCTTTAAACCTGTAGTCGCCAGGGCGTGTTAATTCCTCCTGATAACGTTTAATAGGCGACCTGGCATTCAGTGCATCTATTTCTGCCTGGCTTTGGAAAATTCCATCTATTACCCAGCCGAACAGCTCGCCTACTTCACGACCCACTTCTGTTTTTGTTATATTACCATAACCATAAATGGGATTGTTGCCATAGCCGAGTGCCAACACCTTATTTTTAAGGGTTGAAATATTGGCATTGATGTTATATGTAAAAGATCCCTTTTTATCATTGTAACCCAACTGGAATTCAAAACCGCTGTTTTGAATGGAAGCGCCATTTATATAAGGTGACTCACCAGGATATACGCCTGTTGAACCTGGTATCTGAACGCGTAACAAAATATCTTTTCCGGTATTACGGAAATATTCGGCTGAGAAGGTGAGCTTTTTGAAGAGCTCTACATCCACCCCAATGTTCCGGCTGATCATGGTTTCCCATTTAATATCAGGCACCGGAAATGTTGTTTGCGTTGCGCCTAATGCCAGTTGATTGCCAAATACAGCATGTGCATAGGCATTAATAAAGGCCTGGTATTGATAATCGCCTATTTCCTGGTTACCCAGCTCTCCATACGATGCACGTAATTTTATCTGGTTTACGTACGAAGGCAAAGCCGTTTGAAGCCATTGCTCATTATGCAGTTTCCAGGCTAAGGCTACTGAAGGAAAACTTCCCCAGCGGTCTTGTGGCGCAAACCTCGACGAACCATCCCGACGAATGGTGGCCGTTAATAAATATTTATCGTCGTAGATATAATTCACCCGGCCGAAATAAGAAGTTAACCGGCTTTTAAATTCATCACCAGTGGCGGTAATGCCTGAAGTGCCATTGCTCAATACCGGGAAATAAGGTTGGGTAAATCCTTCGGCATGGGAAAATGAGCGCGACAAATTACTTTCCAACGTTGATTGTCCCGCCAACGCGTTTATTGAATGCCGGCCAAATACCTTGTCGAAGGTCAGTGTGTTCTCAATAGTGCCCGTATTGCCCGAGCCGCGCCAGTCGTTCATTTTGGCAATATTGTTTACATAGAACCAGCCCAGATCATGCACGGGCTCAAAATAGAAATCGCGCCAGTCTGTTCTTTCATAACCCAGACTTAATTTGTACTTCAACCCTTTGAAGAACTCATACTCACCATAGGCATTTCCGATAAAACGGAAACGTTCTGTTTTACTATCAAGCACATTGTTAAACCCGATCGGATTGGCAGTATACGAACCATGCATGGTTTGACTGGAGCTACTGAAACCATCACGGGTAGTTGAATCGTATACGGGTAAGGTGGGAATGGCATTTACAATATAGCCAAGGATATTACCGGTATGCATAAAAGTCATAAACCGCTGATCGATCTTTGCATAATTGAAGGATTCGCCGAACTTAAAGCGTCCCTGTTTGAAATCGGTATTGATACGAAATGAATATCGTTGATAAGCAGGCCCCTTTCCGGCTACCGTGCCGGTATGATCGAAATAATTGATCGAAACATAATATTTCGCGGCATCGCTTCCACCTGAAATACCCACGTTATGTTCCTGGATCTTTCCTGTTTTAAAAGCTTCCTCCTGCCAGTCGGTATTGATGTTCTTTACGAAAAACGGCGAGGCCGGATCATTGGCCGGTTTCAGCAGTTGAACGGGGTTCGCATTGGCGCTTGCTTCGTTTACCAGCATCTGATATTGTTGGGTGTTGGCCACGTCGTATCTTTTTACAATATTCTGTAAGCCATAATAGCCGTTATAATCGAGCTTGATCTTGCCAGTTTTACCGCGCTTGGTAGTAATGATAATAACGCCATTGGCGGCGCGTGATCCATCAATAGCAGCGGCAGATCCGTCTTTCAATATCTGTATGGTTTCAACATCTGCAATCACCAGGTCATTCACCGGCGCCTGTACGCCGTCAATGATGTACAATGGATTGTTATTCGAGAAATTTCCAATACCCCGAATTTTGATGGCGGGCGCAGCGCCGGGTTGTCCGCCACTGGTAACACTAACACCGGCCACCTGTCCCTGCATTGCTTTCAACACATCATTGGTAGGCATCCTGTTCAACACTTTCGGGTCAACCGAGCTGATGGAACCGGTAAGGTCTTTTTTACGCTGCGTTCCATAACCGATCACTACTACCTCTTCCTGCTCTGTGACATTTCTTTTCAATGAGATATTGATCTCTGTTCTGCCTGCAATGGCCACTTCAGTGGGCTGCATATCGATAGAAGAAAATACCAGGGTGGTTGCATCCTGTGGTACTTCCAACCGATAAAATCCTTTTTCGTTGGTAATGGTGCCAATGGAGGGAGTTCCCTTTACGTATACCGAAACACCCGACAAGGGCATGCCTGTTTCACTGGTAACGATGCCGCTTACAGTGAGATTGGCCATTCCACTGATATCCTTTGAAATGACGATCACTTCATTATCAATCAGACTAAATTTCAAACCTGTTTCTGATAAGGCGGTTTTTAACACCGAGGACACTGGCGTTTCTTTTACGGAGATGGATACCAGGAATTCACGCGGCAGTATATCATTGCTGTATGCAAACCGGTATTCGGTTATTTTCTCAATACTTTTAAACAATTGCGGTATGGATGCATTTTTCAGCGTTAATGTAACTTTCTGTTCTTGTGAAAGCCCTTTCGCCGATACATGCATACAACAAATAATCAGTAAAGCAGTCGTTAGTTTCATAATCCTTACAGCTTTGGCTAATGCCGTGTAAAGAAAGGTATCCGCCATTGGCGGATGATTTTTTTTCATACCTTTAGAATGTTTAAAGATGAATAATGGAAACAGGGCAATGCTATCACGTTAACCTGTTTCGGCTTTAAGCAGGGGAATGTTGCCGCATTCCCCTATTTATTGAAGTAAGAAGTAGGAAGTATGAGGTAGGAAGCTCGCGAATTTCGTACCTCTTATTTCGTTTTTCTTACCTCCTACATCGTTACCTATATATCAGTATCTTTTGTTCTTCAAAGCGATAATTGAACTTCTTCGATGTTTTTAATATATCCAGCACCTGTTCGATCTTTTCCTTTTTAAAAGTGGCTGTAAAATGATATTGTTTTATGTCGTTTGACTCGAACTGTATGTTCACATTATACCAGCGGTTAAGTTGATACGCGATATCTTCAAAAGTTTCATCTTCAAAAGCCAGGTTATTCTGTACCCAGGCCAGTTCTTTCACTTCTCCATTATCTGACTTCTTAACTGGTTTTATAACTGCCTCCGGGATATTTTTAGGTACTGATTGCGGTGTTGACCCTACGCCTGTTTTGTTTTCCGTCCATAATACTTTTTCATCCGGATGCAGCAACAGCTTCCGGTTATTATCCTTTTTCAGGGTCACTTCTACCAAACCACGTATCAACACCGTCTCGGTCCTGTA
>DASUVL010000528.1:0-3334 GCA_036379015.1 Niastella sp. | reverse complement strand
GAAAAACTCGCTGGTTTTAAAGATAGTGAGCGGGTTATACATGTGCTTGACCAATATGGATTGCCCACGCTGGCCAACTTTGATAAGCCAAAAGCTTTTGAGGTATTGAAGATGGATAAAAAGCGGGAGCAAAAAGATATGAACTTTGTATTGCTCGAAAAGATAGGGAGAGGTATAGTTAAGCCTATACCTATGACACAGTTAGAGAAGATAGTTAATGAGCTTTAGTTAACTGGTTGACTGGTTAACATGTCAACTTATCAACTTTTCAACGGATATGATTGTAACAATTCAACCATCTGAAATAAAAGGGACCATACAGGCGCCTGCATCAAAAAGCTCAATGCAAAGAGGTTGTGCGGCGTCTTTGTTGTACCTCGGAACTACCATTATTCGCAATCCCGGCCATTCAAACGACGATAAAGCGGCTCTCGGGGTTATTAAAGACCTGGGCGCTAAAGTGGAAACACAGGCCGACGGTTCTTTAAAAATTGCCGGTATAGGCGGTGTTAATCCCGAAAGCGGTGCAGTGAGCTGTGGCGAAAGTGGTTTGGGCATTCGAATGTTCACGCCAATTGTATCAATGAGCAATAAGCGTATTACCATTAACGGCGAAGGAAGCCTGGTAACACGCCCCATGGATTTCTTTGATCAGGTATTACCACAACTGGGCGTAGAGATCATTTCACGTGAGGGCAAACTGCCCCTGCAGGTGAAAGGACCGCTGCAACCAAAGAACATAACCATCGACGGATCGTTGAGCTCTCAATTCCTCACAGGTTTGTTAATGGCCTACGCCGCTTCCAATGCAAAAGATGTAACCATTACGGTTGATAATCTTAAAAGCAAGCCATACATCGATCTTACATTAGCTGTAATGAAACAATTTGGCTGGCAGGTTGACAACAGGAATTATGAAGCGTTTCACTGGAAAGCTGCCGATCCCAACGCACCCGCCGTATCAGCTCCACCACCACCGGTGATAACATACACCGTGGAAGGCGACTGGAGTGGTGCCGCCTTCTTATTGGTAACCGGCGCCATTGCCGGCGACATTACCGTAAAAGGACTGGATGTACAATCTACTCAGGCCGACCGTGCCGTATTGCAGGCTTTACAGGCTTGCGGCGCCAAATTGAGCATACAGGCTGAACAAATAGAAATTGGACCGGGAGCACTGAAAGCATTTCAGTTTGATGCTACAGAATGTCCCGACCTGTTTCCGCCATTGGTTGCCCTGGCATCTTATTGCAAAGGCACAACGGTAATAGAGGGGGCAGGCCGGCTTACACATAAAGAAAGTAATCGCGCCCTTACGCTGCAGGAAGAGTTTGGAAAAATGGGCGTGGAGATTGAACTGCAAGGCGACCTGATGCTGATAAAAGGCGGTAACGGATTAAAAGGCGCCACGGTACATTCGCACCACGATCATCGAATTGCCATGGCATGTGCGGTAGCTGCATTAAAAGCTACCGGCGAGACCGTGATAGGCGAAGCACAGGCGATCAATAAATCGTATCCTGATTTTTATGAGCATATTCAGGCATTAGGGGCAAGGGTAAGTAAGGAAAAGGTAAAAGCGTAAAAGCTGAAGAAATACAGGCAGAAAGCTATAAACTATAAGCCATAAGCCATAAGCTATAAGCAGTAAGCCATAAGCGAAAAGGCAGAAAGGCAACAAGTTATTCGGTTCTGTATTCAGCTTACAGCTTATCGCTTAAAGCTTGCAGCTATGATTGAAAGTGAACACCACGGTGTATTAATCGCAACGAGATCATTCAATATAGATAACAAATGAACAGTTTCGGACGCATATTCAAAATAACAATTTTTGGTGAATCGCATGGTGAAAGCGTAGGGTTGAATATTGACGGTTGTCCGGCCGGTTTGCCATTAACGGTAGAAGATTTTCTGCCGGATATTGAACGTCGTAAAGGTGGATCGCAAAAAGGCACCACACCGCGTAAAGAAGACGATCTGCCCATTTTTAAAAGCGGGTTGTTCAATAACAAAACAACCGGAGCTCCTCTGACTATATTATTCGAAAATAAGAATACCCGTTCGGGCGATTATGAAAAGCAACGGGCCGTTCCCCGTCCGGGCCATGCTGATCTGGTAGCGCATCAGAAATTCGGCGGTCATGAAGATTTTCGCGGTGGCGGTCATTTCAGCGGCCGGTTAACCGTATGCCTGGTAGCGGCCGGCGTAATTGCTAAAAAGCTGTTGGGTAATGCTGTTGTCACTGCTAACATCCTGGAGATAGGTGGAGAAAAGGACCTGGAGAAAGGATTGCAAAATGCCATTGATGCAAAAGATTCCATCGGCGGTATTGTTGAATGCCGGGTTTCGGGTTTACCTGCCGGTTTGGGCGAGCCGTTTTTTGATTCAGCTGAATCATTGATCAGTCATGCCGTATTTGCGATACCCGCTATTCGCGGAATTGAATTCGGTACTGGTTTTGCCGCTGCCCGCATGTTTGGAAGCGACCATAACGATGCTATTGAAGATATGAACGGTAAAACCCGCACCAACCATGCCGGTGGCATTGTGGGCGGTATTACCAATGGCAATGAGCTGGTTTTCCGCATTGCAGTGAAACCAACTTCTTCCACACCCAAAGAACAACAAACCCTGAACTGGGAAACCGGCGCTATAGAATCGTTCTCAGTAAAAGGGCGTCACGACCTGTGTATTGCGCTCCGCGTACCGGTTGTGCTGGAGGCTGTAACCGCTATGGTGCTGGCCGACCTGTTGTTGCTGGAACAACGTTTGAAACGATTGGTATAACATGCCTGTCACAATTAAAAAGTAATGCATTCCTATACAATCAATGCTTCCATACAGATTGTACCCATAGTGTTGGATAAACATCCTTACGAATGGGTTGATGACGCCATCGCCATCATTCAAAAATCAGGCATTAAGTATGAGGTTGGTCCCTTTGCTACGGTGCTCGAAGGCACTTACGATGCTGTGATGAAAGTAATTCACGAGGTGAATGAGTTTCTATACCAGAAGGGCTGCGCCGAATGGATAACGAATCTGCAGATACAGATCAGAAGTGCAGGAGATATTACCGGTAGCGAGAAAACGCATAAGTATAGTTGACAAGTTGATAAGGTTGATAAGTTGATAAGGGAAAACACGGAGGACGCCGGATGTAAGTGGTAAGAAGCCGGAATTCTGTTATTTTTATTGATTTGGAGGCTGTAAAACAAACTGTGTCAGAGTCCTAAAATAAGAGGAACTTTAAAACACAGTAACAATGCCAAAACCAAACAAACCGTTCGAATTTGATTACGAAGCGGTAAAAAACAAAGCCCTTGCCCAGCTC
>DASUVL010000527.1:0-3283 GCA_036379015.1 Niastella sp. | reverse complement strand
GATACTTTGCGGTCTGATACAGGATGAAAACTATTTTAATGAAAAGGTAGCTCCTTATCTCAATGACACATCCATCATGTATAAAGGCAATGTGGGGCCAGAACAGCGTAACCAGTTAATGGGACAGGCAAAGGCGCTACTGCACCCGATCAGTTTTGATGAACCATTCGGGCTTAGCGTAGCGGAAGCCATGATGTGTGGTACCCCTGTCATTGCTTTTGACAGAGGTTCTATGAAAGAATTGATCATAGACCGGAAAACCGGATTTCTGGTGCATACTATTGAAGAGGCTATTGCCGCTGCTGGTAAAATTAACAAGATCAGCAGGTCGCAGTGTCGCGAACATGCCATGGATAAATTTAGCAGCGAGGTTATGGCCACGCATTATATACAACTCTACAACAAAATAGCCCGCTTATCAGGCGGGTTATAACCGGCTGTTTAAACCCCGTAAATTATTTCATCGAGTAATTCCTTAAGCGGAATAGTTGCAAAAGAGGTAGCATAATCCGACACGGCATATGGGATAAATAATTTATCCTGGTGAATGATCGTTCCGCAGGAATATACTACGTTGGGAACATAGCCGTGTCTTTCATCCTCAACAGGCATCAGGAACGGTTCTTTTAAGCGTCCCAGTTCCTTTGTAGGATCATTCAGATCGAACAAACTGGCTCCCAGGCAATATTTACGCATAGGACCTACTCCGTGCGTGATCACCAACCATCCCTTCTCCGTTTCAACAGGTGAACCGGCATTGCCGATCTGAATAAGCTCCCAGGGATACTTTGGCTTTTGTAATAAAATAGCCGTTTCCCATAAATACAGGTCATCAGAAAACATGATGTAATTATTGACGCCGTCAATACGCGATATCATGGCATATTGTCCATTGATCTTCCTGGGAAATAAAGCGAGGTTTTTGTTTATAGCAGCTTTGCCATGCAGCGGTGACATCTTAAAATGCAGGAAGTCTTTCGTCTCAATTAAATGCGGTAAAATAAAAGAACCGTCATAGGCGGTGTAGGTAGCGATATAAGTGGACGTACCATCTTCTCCTGTAAATTTTACAAACCTGGCATCTTCAATTCCGTTCTTTTCTGTAAAAGTTGCGGGAAAAATAACTCGTTCCGATAGCTGTGAACCGGGCAAAAAGTGTACTACATAGCTGGTATTCACCATGCTGAGAATATCATATTTCAGTTTGTTCCTGCCCATGCCCTGCTCAATCTGCTGTAAGGCCGTTTTTAAGACCAATTCAATTTCTTTATAGGAGAATGTTTCCTGCAGCTGGCTCAGGATATTCTTGCGAACAACTTCTGGTAATATTGTTTGTGATAGCAATTCATCAAAAGCCGCTTTATTATTCAGCTTTTGTTGCGTGATCCGGCCTTCATTCATATACGTTCCCGAAGGTTCAATATGGATCATAGCATTTTTATCCAGTTTTCCCCGCTTAAAGATCAGGGAGGAAATATGACCTTCACCGGTAGCCCTGAAACTTAAGATTACATTTAATTCGCCGGGACCTGCACCTGACTGATCGGGATCTTCAACGATAGAAGGATTAAACAGCGCCGCATGCTCCAGCGAATATTCCATGGTAAAATAAGAGCCGATCAGCAATTTTTTATCTTTGCTTATTGTCAGCCGGTCATTCTCTGGCAATAAGTGCACTACGAGTTCATAATGTTTTTCAAAAATTGACCCGATATTCTGGTAGCGATCACAAAATTCTTTATACACCTGGAGAAATAGATCATTGGCCTCCTGATCAGACAATTGCATAACCTTTTTGATAAGTGATAGCGACCGCTCATTGCCTGTATTGAAAAAACGGGGTATTACCTTTTTGACATCCGGATTCAACCTTATATTGATTCTTTTGACCTGTAGTTTCATATTGGTATAAATTCAAAAACAGTTGAAGGTAGACCAATAAAACCATGAATATTATTAAAATTAACCGAACTACAGTTTTTCATACTTATAGATACACATATTTGCTAAACTCCTACCTTCATACAAATCATTATAATGAGAATATTAACAGTCGTGTTAACAATTACTGGTTGCCTGCTGGCTGGTATGGCCATGGCGCAAAAGAAATCAAACGAATGGATCTCCCTGTTTGATGGTAAATCGCTCAATGAGTGGAAGGTTGGTGAGAATGCTTCTACCTTTACAGTAGATAGCGGAAGGATCATTGCTCATGGACCCGTAGCTCACTTGTTTTATAATGGTAATGCACTCAACCATAATTTTAAGAACTTCCATTTTAAAGCCGAGGTAATGACCACACCGGGATCTAATTCCGGCATATATTTTCATACCACATTTCAGGAAGGAGGCTGGCCCTCGAAAGGATATGAAGTACAGGTAAATAATTCGCACACCGACTGGCGGCGCACAGGCAGTTTATATGCGGTGGATGATGTAAAGGATGTGCTGGTAAAGGATAATGTTTGGTTTACCGAGGAGATCATTGTACAGGGGAAAAAAGTCACTGTTAAAGTGAATGGAAAAGTAGTAGTTGAATATACAGAACCTGATAACGCGGAACGGTCTGATGATATGGGCGGTCGTAAGCTTTCAAGTGGCACTTTTGCTTTACAGGGTCACGACCCAAACAGCAAAGTATATTTCAGGAATTTGCAAGTGAAAGCGTTGCAACCTTAATGGGATGCCTTTAATAATCTGTTACACAGATCGTCGCCTATTCCTTCCAGGTGGGCTTCCATAAATTCGGGCAGGCGTGGGTCATTGGTCATAGCCAGGTAGCAGGCGAAGTTGTCGGTGACCAGTTCGCTGCTGTTTTCGGCCAGAAGTTTGTCAATGAATTTTTTATTGTCTTCAATAGGCAGGTTGGCTGCAATGTATTTATCTATTTTAAGAATGAGGTCAAGATAGAAATCGACGCTGGCGCCATAGATGTTCTGGAAGCGGAAATCGTATTTAGTGGGATTGTAGATGTATTCGTTCCGTCCTATTTTATTGGCTTTTATCCATTTTTTTAACTTTTTGGAACCCACATAAGGCAATATTTCGAGGCCAACACTGCTGCCGGCCATATTGCTTCTGGAGCTCCAGAAATTGATCTCAACAAAAAGATCCTTTGATTCTATCTTCACTTTAGGCCGGCTTTTGGTATACTTATACCCTTTCTGCTGGTAATAAAATCCGATGGCCTGACAAAATGCATCGAATATTTCGGCAGGTGGTGTGGTATCGCTTTGGTTGGTCAGTATGCTATTTTCAGTCCAGAATGTTGTCATAAAACTTC
>DASUVL010000526.1:0-2067 GCA_036379015.1 Niastella sp. | reverse complement strand
GATAGAACCTGCTTTCACATAAATAGGAATGATATCGAGTGGGGTTTGCCTGCTTACTTTATTACCGCCGGAAAATTTTTCAGCAGTCCAGAAATCATACCAGTCAACTCCTGCAGGCAAATAGGTTTCTTTCGACTTAATTGTGTTGAAGTCTTCTACCTGTATTTTTTCTTTTTCGCTAACACCTGGCTTCACATACATCGCGTTGGTAACAGGACTTACCAACAGGGATTTACCAAACATATATTCATCGTTAATATCCAAAGCATTTTTGTCTTTTGAAAAATCCATCACCAGGCCACGCATCATGCTCGATTGATTGGCTGTAACGTCCCATGATGTGGAATAGATATAAGGCAATAAATGATAGCGCAGGTTGATGTATTTTTCGATAGCATCGTAATATTTACTTCCCTTTTGTCCAAACTGATAAATTTCCCTTGGCGCATCTGCACCATGCGAACGCATCATGGGTGTGAAAGCGCCAAACTGTAACCAGCGAACATATAATTCACAATACTCGGGGTCTTCTAATTTTCTTTTAAATCTTGAAAGAAAGAACCCGCCGATATCCGCATTCCAATAAGGTATACCAGTAAGTGAAAAATTCAGGCCTGCAGCAATCTGGTTCCTCAATGCAGTCCATGATGAGGTCACATCACCCGACCAGGTATTAGCTCCATACCGTTGCTGACCGGCAAATGCTGAACGGGTGAGTATAAACACTCTCTTGCCGGAATCAACTGCACGTTGATGCGTTGATACGCCGCCCACCGTCATCAAAGGAAATGCATTGCGCACTTTCCTGAATGATCCCAAATAAGTTTTATTATCAAAATCTGATGGTTTAGCATCCAGATGATCGGGTTCTGATGAATCCATCCACCAGCCATCCAAGCCGAGTACAAACATTTCGCTCAAATATTTCCAGTAAATATCACGGGCTGCAGGATTGTAGGGATCATACACCCGAACACCCGAAGGATAATCACGCCTTAGCGGCCATTTTTCAGAACCAGATTGGGGCCAGGTTGTAAAATCCATCAACGCCCCTATCTTATCCAACTCTCTGTATTGCTTTGTATGTGGACCAAACGAATTCCAGATAGAAATGATCATGTGGGCATTCATATTATGAACATCGCTCACCATCTTTTTCGGGTTGGGGAATTCAGGATTTAAAAAGTCCATGGCATTCCACAAATAGTTGCTTCCCCAATATTGCCAGTCCTGTATAATACCATCAAGAGGAACACCCAACTTGCGGTATTGCTTTACTACATCCACCAATTCATCCTGGCTTTTATACCTTTCTTTACTTTGCCAAAAGCCATATGTCCACAATGGGAACATGGGCGCCTGCCCCGTCAATTCACGCATGCCTGCAATCACCCCATCGGCATTGCCGCCGTACATGAAATAATAATCAACACCATCTCCAACTTCTGATTTAAACGATGTGAATTCTGAATTATCAGTAAACACCGTGGGAGAATAATTGTCCCAAAAAACACCATAGCCTTTTACCGATTGAAAGAAAGGAATGTAATCATCGAGGTTTCCCTGTACCATGTTCAGCTTTGCATTTCGCTGACTCATCTTGCCTTCCTGCTGTTGACCAAGGCCATAAATGGGTTCATCGGTGTCCAATACAAATGATTGCTGAACGGTTAAAGTATTATTGCCTGCATCATTGAATGGGGTAAATTGTACGCCGTCTTGTTTTTCTTTCAGCAGTAATTTACCATTTACTGTTGAATAAATTATGTCACCCGTTTTCAGGTTAAGCGCAACATGGAGTGTTGTCGTTTTTAAGTTTACCAAATCACCCTGCTGCTTAATATTGCATGCTGTTTTTTGCGGCTTCTTAATAACGGAAAGACTTTCTTTAGTGAAAGGGCGACCATCAGGCGATTTCAGTACTCTTACCGTTGAAGGACTATACCATTGAATTTCGATCGCGGTGGAATTGATTGTTGCCTTAATTCCAAGATCTGTTTTTTGATAGGATTGTGCACTACTACTATTACTTATGGATAAAGCAGTTAACAACAATAAAAATGTGCT
>DASUVL010000525.1:0-2951 GCA_036379015.1 Niastella sp. | reverse complement strand
GATTAATAATTAAGGAGACCTCCATTGCCCTGGCCATTTGTTATGAAATATCTATACCTCAACATGCAGAAAATGCTTCAACAAGCGGCGCGCAGGTATATTTAGCCAGTGTGGCAAAAACGGTAAAAGGGGTTGAAAAAGCATGGACCGGGTTAAGTAATATTGCCGGCAAATATGGGATGACCGTTTTAATGAGCAATAGTGTTGGCATGTGCGAAGACGGCGAATGCGGCGGCCGGTCGGCGGTCTGGAATAATAAGGGTACCTTGTTAGGAGAACTGAATGACATGGATGAAGGAATATTAATGTTGGATACAGACACACAGTCGGTGACGGTAATATCAATGTAAAAAGGTATGCAATCAGGAACAAATAACATTGATAGATAAAATCTATCAGTTTATAGAATAATACTATAGAAATCTATATCGAATTTTGGCATCTTTGCGTTGCCTATCCAAAGTCCCGCGTCGCAGGACATCGATTGTTTCCAGCCATAATTTTAAAGCTGAACGCTAAAAGCTCAACGCTTAACGCCAATGGCAATATTGGGTTTTGCGTTCTGCGTTAAGCGTTCTGCATTTAGCGTATAAAAAATTAAATCACAATATGAGTAACAAAGTGTTGTCTATCGGAACTCAGTTCCCGGCATTTAAGAAGAAAGCGGTTGTATCTATTGAGAAAGGAAAAGAATTCATGGAGTTAACGAACGAGTACGCCACTGCTAAAGGCAAATGGACAGTAATGTTCTGGTGGCCGAAAGATTTCACTTTCGTATGCCCTACTGAAATTGCAGAATTCAACAAAAAACACAGCGAATTTACTGATAGAGATGCCATTTTGATCGGCGCTTCAACCGATTCAGAATTTGTACATGCCGCCTGGAGAAGAGACCACAGCGACCTGCGCGACCTGAAATTCCCTATGCTGGCTGATACCTCTAAATCCCTGGCAGAAGAATTAGGCATTTTAGATGGAGAAGAAAAAATTGCCTACCGCGCTACATTTATCATCGATCCGCAAGGTATTGTACGCTGGGTTAGTGTATACGACCTGAATGTTGGCCGTAATGTACAGGAAGTTGTTCGTGTACTGGATGCATTGCAAACAGACGAACTGTGCCCTTGCAACTGGCAAAAAGGCGAGGATACACTGACCACCCAATTAAGTATGAACTAATTTTTAGCTTGTAGGATAACGCTACGGGGCCGACTAAAAAGGATTGCGGGACGGAGAATCGCGTAAAAACTTTTCGCCCTCATCGCGTCCGCTCCGATAGCGATCGGGACGGATGCCCTTTATAGTCGGCCCCGTTATATTTAAAAATAATTCCAATTATGAGCCAGGGAACAGTAATACAGAATGAGACTTTCACCAACCTGTTAAATGATCTGCAAATACCCGACTACAGTCCTTCTGCAGCGGCGCAACAACTTTTACAGGTTGAATCGAAATATATAAAAGATCTTAAGATCAATGTGAGCAATGTGCTGAACAATATTCAGTACCTGAACAAAAAGGAAGCTTTATTGCTGGCCTATTCCGTTGCCGTAAATGAAAAGTTTGATCTGCTGAAAGATACTTTTCGTACGCAGGCCCAGGACGCCGGCGCTACCGATGCCGAACTGGCTGAAATTGTTTCGTGTACATCGCTGATGAACGCGAACAATATTTTCTACCGGTTCCGTCACTATGTAAAGAAGGATTTTTATACCAATACACCCGCAGGTATAAAAATGAGCATTATGATAAACCCGGTCTTAGGCAAAGAGTTTTTTGAACTCGTAAGCCTGGTTATTTCTTCCATCAACGGTTGTGAAATGTGCATCACTTCGCACGAACAATCCATTTTACAACATGGCGGTTCTGAAAGCCGGATCTTCGAAGGCGTAAAACTGGGAGCAATTATAAAATCATTGATTACGGTGTTGGCATAAGGCCAACAATATTGAATGATGAATATCGAATAATGAAGTGAAAAACTACTTTACATATAGACTGGACATTCATCATTCAATATTTTTTTATGCTACGAGGGCAGCGGCGCCAAAAACACCAGCACTATCACCCAGACTGGGTTTTAAAATAGGCACATCTACCCGGTTATTAAAGATGAATTTATTCAGAGATTCTACACCGCCCGTATAAATGCTGTCGATATTTCCTACACCACCTCCAACAACAATTACATCCGGATCGAGCATATTGGTAATTACCGATACGGCTTTTCCAAAGAAATGATTCAGCCTGTCAATGGTTTTGATGGCTGCCTGGTCATTACCCTGCATGGCATGCGCCAGAATATCTTTTAATGATAGCATGGAACCGGTAATACTTTTATAATAACGTTGCAATCCGGGGCCTGAAAGGACAGTTTCCACACATCCGGATTTACCGCAATAACAAGGACCGCCCGATTCATCGAGAAAGTTATGGCCCCATTCGCCGGCAATGCCGTGTTTGCCATTCCATACCTGGCCGTTTATCACTATGCCACCGCCTACGCCAGTGCCCATAATAATACCGAATACAACCCGGGCATCGGGCGCTTTTTGTTTTACAACACCCCAGTGCGTTTCAGCAAGGGCAAAACAATTGGCGTCATTGGCCAGTACGCATGGGATACCCAGCTTTTCTTCCAGGTCTTTTTTCAGCGGCTGACCATTCAGGGCCGTACTGTTGCAGTTTTTCATGGTCTGCAGAATCGGATCCAACACACCGGGGGTTCCCAGCCCAAGACTTGCAGGTTGCAAACCCGATTGTTGTTTCATCGTTTGCACCAGTTTGTCAATCTGGTAAATGATGTGTTCGTATCCTTTATGACCTTCTGTGTCGATGCGGGTTCTGAGAATGGGTTGCGGATTATCTAATGAAGGAACAATGGCGCCTTCTATTTTGGTTCCTCCCAGGTCGATACCCCAAAGTGGTTGCGTCATGATGTTGGTTAAATG
>DASUVL010000524.1:0-9242 GCA_036379015.1 Niastella sp. | reverse complement strand
GTACAGAGGCGGGGCAGCCAACTTTCGAGACTTGGGGTTAGAAGTCCGGCACGGTACAATATTGCAGTTCCTTGTGACAAACAGCGTTCCGTTTTTTTGGTAGTGGTTCATACAGCTTTTGCTCAAATTTTTTCCATAAACAGTTAAACAAAAAAAAACATATTAACCCCAGTTAGGCTACGGCACCCCAAAATGGGCAATGCATTGCCCAAACAATCTCGCAAAATGATATCGTTTAGCGTAGGAATTCCTCTATCTAATTATAAAACCATACGCCAATTCAATTTAGCGTATTTATTAATATAAGCGCAGCTATCGGGTGATTATGAACGTGTGCAATGGTAAACATTCGCCGGCTGATCGCCTTCGATGGTTACATCGCGGAAAGATCTGAGCAACTGGAACCCGGTTTTGGCAGCTACTTTTATCCGCTCTTTGTCATTGACCGGTATTACCCAGAAAACCCGTTTCACCTCGGAACAGGAAAAGAAATACCGGAGGCATATTTGTAAGATCTGCACGGTTATATCGGGGTAGGAAGCGATCACGGGCATTACCGGCACATATATTCTGTAATCACCTTCGCCGGCATCCACTGAATCTTTCAGTTCGTCCTGCAACACCTGGTATACTTCAAACTGACCAATGGGTGTATCATCGTTCAATAACACCATAAAGGCCTGGGCATAGGTACATTCAGCCAGTAAAATGAAGAATACACGTAACTGGTCAACCGGTAAACGGGCCGGGTAACCATCTGACAGCCATTCGTGAATGGCGTTAATGTCGTCATTGGAATGTATGCAAACCGGTCGAACGCTGATACTGTAACCAGGCATCAGCTCTTTTTGCAATACAATGGGTTGTTCTTTCCTTACGTCGAGGGATTGGCAAAGCGAATTCGGGGATGAGGTTGTCATAATAAGATAAGATAGTATGATTTTTTTCAAAAAAAATCGGAGTATCGGATAAAGGTGATGTTTCAGCACGTATCAAAATCACCTTATTGGCGGGAATCATTACTTCATTGGTAAAATAGCTATTTTTTCGGGTTAAAATCCAAAACCGGTAAATGTTTTTTATTACTATCATGTTAAAACAGCTGTACTCGCAATGGTAACCGTTATACAAACATCGTGAATGGTCAATGGTGAATGGTGAATGGGCCGTCTATATTCGAGCACTCACCATGTTCATCACTCACTTTTCGATTATGGGGTGTAGATAGCTTTGCAACAGCTTTATTTTTCAATAAAATACACAATACCGGCACCAACAAAACGCAGATAAAATAGCATAACTATTTGCATAATTTTAAACCCGATTTCGTAATTGTTTGGCAAAAAATTCCCTTACCTTTAGCCAGTGCAGCTGTTTTCTCTACCATGCATATAATAGCATACCTACAACTTCCCACAAAAGGGCCTGATGAACGCACTGCATAGCGGTTTTGTTTCTAACGTTTGACAATAGGTGTTCACCTGTTTGGTTTTATCATTTACAGGACCTCTGTTTCTCATATAACATAACAGTTCACCTGTTTATGGTGCATGCCTTTGTCAATACAGGCACAGCATATCACTGTGTAAAAAATGGCCCTTTAAATCTTTGCAGGTATGCAAATAAAATTGATTGCCGATAATTATAAAGAGCTTGCTTTTACCGATCAACTTCCGGATATAGTAAGCGATCATCTGATCCCGGGGGCTTCATCAGTTTCAGCATCGGAAGCCTTTGGTCATGTGCTGCTTCAGCAAATACAGAGTAATGGGATATTAATTCGATTACAACATTATTTGCTGAACCGGGGTTGTACGTTCACTATGACGGAGACTGAACCGTTATTAAAGCTGCGTTTTCACCTGGTCAATCACATTCAATACCATATTGAGGGATTGGGCAACCTGGTGTTTTATGAACAGGGGTATAATTTATTGCATATCCCCTTTCAGAATAACCGCCTTTATTTTCCGCATGCGGGGGTATACTTTACTGTTGACATACATTTTCCCGCTTATATACTAGGGCAAAATTTGCCACCTTTAGTCCTGATGAATGATTTTCAGAAAAAAGTTTTACACCAGCAACCGGCTATGCTGGTACCGGTTAACCAGGTAGCCAGCCGGTCGTTATTGACGCATGTTCATCAACTACTGCAAGCCGGTAAACGGCCAGGTATATCATTATATACCCGGTCAATGGCTTTACTAACCCAGTGTATGGAAAATATATCAGAACACCCGATATGGGAACCGGTGACCCTTTCCATGCAGGAAGCCCAGGCTATTTACCTGGCCCGGACGAAGATGGAAGAAAACCTGAAACAGGACTGGACTATTAAAGACCTTATACGACTCACCGGGTTAAACGACTATAAACTAAAGACCGGTTTTCAACAGTTGTATCATAGTAGTCCGGCCGATTATTTACGCGATATACGCATGGAGAAGGCCTGGCAATTGTTATCGGGCAAAAAACACGCGGTGTCACAGGTGGCAGAAGACGTAGGCTATACCAATTTGAGCGCCTTTTCCAAGGCATTTAAAAAGTATTACCGTATCACGGCGAGGGAAAGGAGTAAGGAAACAAGTGAGTAGCCCCAGCCCCCTAAAGGGGGAGAAAGAATGAAAAATTAAAAATGAGAAACAGAGAAATGAAAAAGTTGAAATACAAAATGTCTATATCGAATCTTTTTAATTTTTCATTCTTCATTTCTATCCTTGCCTTGTTGCCATTTACATATTCGTATAAAAAAAATATTGCATTTTCGCTTTTTTGGCAAAATAATTTAGCGCATGAAATTTGGAAAGGGGGTTAATCGTATTGTACCTTTATATAAGCGTTGTATCAGGTGATGATCATTGTTATATCCAAAAAACCGCTGCATTCCAATCCGACACTATCTAAAAGCCATTCAATCACCTGCCTGCTGCGCCTTGCGCCACCGCTAAAGCTAAGGCGGCACGCGGTTGCGAAGCTTCGGTCGCTTGCGCCATAGCTTCAGCGACGGAGCACGAAGCAAGGACGGTTGCCAATTTTTACATACAGGAAAAACAACGTGCATATCATCGTCTACATTTCATAAGATAAGGTTTATCATGGTATTTTGTTGATTAGTGTAATACTCCTGCGCTGGTATTGATCGCATATATGGATTACCGGAAATTGGTTAAGCCAATGCATGCTATTGTGAGGGTTATGCTTGGCCTACTCATAAACACTCGCTCCACGAACATCATCAACCGGTTAAAACAATATGCACTTTACCGGCGCAAGTGTTTTTAGTCGTGAATGGTCAATGGTGAATGGTGAATACAGCTGCACGCTTTCCCGATTAATCGGGACACGCTGCAAGGAAAACCGTGAATCGTGAATCGGTCCAACCTGGCTCGTTGCCTTTCATTTCTACATTCTACATTGAATATTCAATATTCAATATTGCTTTCCTTCCTTATGGTATTACAATGATCTTATTGTGTTCGAGCTTGAAGTGAATACCTTCATATTCGAGGATCTTGATGACCGCGGAGATATTTTCTTTACGGGGAATGGAACCGGTAAATGTATAATCGGGTGTTTTTCCCTGGTAACCTATTTCTATATTATACCACCGTTCCAATGTACGCATGATGGATCTTATATCGGCATTATTAAATGTAAAATAGCCATTCTTCCAGCCAAGGGCAGCGTCCATTTCTTCCGTTTCGGCTATATCGATCACCTTAATGGAATTACTTCCGGTGGCGCCTGTCGTATGTTGCGGTATTTGCGCCTGCTGGCCCGGCGTTAACAGTTTGTGGTTAGCGGTTGTACTAACCATTACTTTACCATTCACCAGGGTGGTTTTAATGGCGGCCTCATCATCGTATGCCATTATATTAAACTGGGTGCCCAATACTTTCACCTCGGCCAGGTTATTACCCGCCGGTGATTGAACAGTAACAATAAATGGAACTTTTCCTGTATGCGAAGCCCGACCGGTTACATTTGCTCCGCGCGCTCGCGGAACCGGCACTACTTCAAAATAAGCTTCGCCGGTAATGGATACCCGTCTTTCATTGGCTGCAAATTGGGTGGGATACTTTATAGAAGATGTTGCATTTAAATATACTTTACTGCCATCAGGTAATACCAGGTTATATTGTCCGCCACGGGGCGTGCTTAATACATTCGAACCCGCATCTATCACTTCATTTGAATGCTTTTTACCGGTTTTATGTTCATATTTCAGCTCCCCCTCTTCTAACTTAATTACGTTCATACTTCCTTCCTCAGCAACTGTTCCATTGGTAGCAGTACCCAGGTTAATTACAGAACCGTTTGATAAAGTGAGTGTTGCTTTATTTCCGCCCGGCTGTACATCAATAACAGCCGATGTATATTTTTCGTTCACCTGTTCTGGTGACTGGTGAGGCGTAAAGTATTGCCAGGTAATGGCTCCGGCTACCAGGAGCACAACAGCAGCAGCTGCGTACGTATACCACCGGCGATAAAAGGGCACCGGCTTTTTTACTATATCTATTTGTTCGCTGATCTTCTGCCACCAGCCTTCCATATCAATCTGTTTCATCGCCAACAGATCGGCCAGCAACTGCCCGCCATCATTTACCTGCTCACCTACCCGGGCATACGAAGGATGCGTAGCCTTCCAGTTTTCCAGGTATTGCAATTCTTCCGGGGTTATTTCCTGCCTTAACTGCTTCAGCAGCAAGGCTGCTAAATAATCAACTTCCTCCATGTCCTGTATATTCAATTCAGTGTCCATAATGCAGTGTCCTGATATAGATATATAAACACCATTCCGGTTCAATTCCTTTATAGAATCTGGAAAAATTTGCCGCCATTAACAAAAACGAGAAAACAGCTGTAAGCTATAAGCTGTAAGCCACACGCCGTCGCGGCGGATAAAACGGCAGACGTGTTTTTGGCTTTCGGCTTTTTGCTTTCAGCATACAGCTTGCGGCTTACAGCTGTATTCCTACATTTTCAAGTCATTATCTGTAATAACTAAAAAACATAACAGCACTGACAGCATACCTTTTTTTAATAAGTTGGTGCGAATTAGCTGGATGGCCTTTGCCCGCTGTACCCAAACCGTGTTGATAGAAATACCAAGCATGGTGGCTATTTCGTCGGCAGACCGCCGCTCGTAGTAGATCAGTTTAAAAATTTCTCTACAGCGATTCGGCAACTGTTCAATTTCAAATTCCACCTCACGCAGTACTTCTGCATGTACCATATGACTTAGCGCATGCTCGTCGGTTTTTTCCTGCAGCCTGTTCAGCTCTCTTTTTGATGAATGTTGCCGTTGCGAGTAACGTAAATAATTCAGGCAGGCATTACGGGTAGTAATGTATAAAAATGCTTTAATATTTGGCAGGGTATCGAAGGAGTCATAACGGTTCAGCAATTTCACAAAACTATCGGCAGCAATGTCTTCTCCTTCTCCATCATTGTCAACCAATCGTTTTGCGAAGAAACAAAGACTTGGAAAAAACATATCATACACGGCCCTGAACGCATGTGTATTACCTCTCTTAAACTCCTGTAAAAGAGACTTATCCTGAAAATGATGTTTCATTCCTCAATACGTAGAACCCCTGGCACGCGCAACCGGTTGTTCTGAAATTTATATGCAGTTATTAATAATCCCCTTCATTAAGATAACTAACAGACGAATATCGATCATAAAAGCAAATGTCCAAAATAAGTTTAGTAAAAAAATGATGCCGCTTCCTACTTAGTTCCACCTTGGTGCCGCCTAAGGCGGAAGTAACCTGTATATATATCTTATTTTGTTACAATGAATATGATATGGTGTGGGTGAAGCGGTTATTGTGCATTGACTGGTAACTTGTATATTGTGTCACCATCCTATACACTAATCAAGTATCTTTTTATTACATTTAATGAAATGATTCCCGTACAAGGTTATGCAGGAGCCTGAACAATTATACCGGTTATTCCAGGAAACCTTTTATAAATATTACGAACCGCTATGTAAGTATGCTTTTACTATTGTAAAAGAGCCACATAGCTGTGAAGATATTGTTCAGGAAACATTTTTGCGCGTATGGGAAAAAAAACAGAACCTCATTGGCTCTGAAGAACTGACCTGGTATTTATATACAGCCGTCCGCAACAATTGCCTGAGTTTTCTGGAAAAAAGACAAAAAACCGTGCTGGGCGAGTTCAATGGCCAGGAAATAATTGAAATGCCTGGGGAACGCCCATCACCCCACACCAAAGAAGCTGATTATGATACCCTGTTAAAGAACGCCCTCGACAACTTACCCCCCAAGTGCCGTGAAGTATTTGTACTAAGCCGGGTGAGCAACCTAACCTATAAACAGATCGGCGACTCGCTGGGAATTTCTATAAAAACAGTTGAAAATCAAATGGGTAAGGCGCTTAAAATATTACGCGCCTATATCAGGCAAAAACAGGGACTTCCGGTTATTGCCTGCATAATTTTTTTGTTTTTGACGTCGTAATGTAGGGGTATACAACATTTTAATGTTTTTACAACAGGATCTGACCGTATGCGCGAAAAAGAACATATTATTAATCTTATTGCTAAACAACTGCAAGGCCTGGCAACGCCACAGGAAGCCGAGGAGCTTCAGCGTTGGCTGAAACTGGATGCCGCCTGCCAGCAGGAATACGATGACATGGCAGTCATTTGGCAAAAAAGTGGCCCTTTACTGGCTAACCCCCATTTTAACGCAGACGTTGCCTGGGTAAAACTGGATGATCAGATCGTTCATTTGACCCCCAAACCCAAACACCATTTCGACACTATTATATCTTTCCTGTTCTCCCCTGCCACCAAGGCTATTGCAGCCGTTCTGGTGTTGACATTATTGGCGGCTGTTGGCGGTTACTGGTGGTACCAGCAAACTCAATGGCAATCCTTTACTGCCGGTAATAAAAACGAAACGGTTACCCTGCCCGATCAGTCGGTTGTTGTAGTACGCAAGGGCAGTTCTATAAAATACCTTAAAGCATTCAATAAAAAAGAACGCCGGGTGCAACTACACGGCGAAGCATTCTTCACAGTACAACATAATGAAAACCAGCCGTTTTTAGTAATTACCAATAACACCGAAGTAAAGGTACTGGGTACTTCTTTCCTGGTTAATGCAAGCTCATCTGCTGATGAAATCGTGGTGGTGACCGGGAAAGTGACTGTGACAAATAAAAATGAAACCAACAACCTGGTTGTTCTTGCCAAAGGCCAGCGAGCCGTACTGGAACAAAATCGCTTTTATCAGTCTTCCGTTACCGATTCAAACTTTATAGCCTGGGAAACAGGTCAGCTCAACTTTAATAATACCACTTTGCCAAAAGTGTTGCAGGATGTTGCTCATTATTATGGCGTTCAAATAGAACTGGCGCCCGCCCTGAAAGCAACAGCCGACGCTGTTCATGTATCTGTTCAATTCAACAACCAGCCAATAGAGCAGACCCTGGAAGAGATCATGCTTATTACCGGGCTGCAAATGAAAAAAGAAAAAGATAAAGTCATATTTTATCGAAATTAAATTAGTTCTTTGTACATTTTGGGCTTATTAAAACCATGAGAATCGCAGGCTATAGCTTGAGTTCTAGGCATGAATAGACTCTACTGCATATTGGCTTTGCTCTTAATTAGTATGCAATTAACCCAGGCTCAGCGGGTTAGTTTATTTGCACGCCCCTATACCCCAACTTTTTCAACAGGTTCCATCCGCGAATTTCTCGACGACATCAATCATCACAGTCCCATTATCATTGAATATGCGTCCAGCTTTTTAGATACCGGCAAAGTGATTACCCTCCGGGGTTCGCCCGAAACCATTGGAACGGTATTACAACAGGTACTGCAGGATCAGAAAATAAACCTGCTCGAGAAAAACAATAAGCTCATTATCACACCCTCCCCTACTCCATTACCGGAGGATTTTTTTATAACCTGGTATTCCGTTTACGGTATTATTAAAGAAACAGTCAGCGGTGAACCGCTGGCAGACGCCACTGTATGGCAACCCGCCCGGCAACGCGGCAGTTACTCAAACAACTACGGCTATTATACGTTGCTGCTGCCCGAAGGCAAAAATGTAATGTACCTTTCTTATGCCGGTTACGACACGCACAAGATGGAGATCAATCTGACAGGAAACGCCCGGATGGATGTTTACCTGACACCTAAAAGTGATATTTCGGCAGTGACCGTAACATCGGCGCCCAATGCGACAGAAGCCGATGAAAATAAAGCCTCCAAAGAAGCGAACTCCTACGATATTATCCTGGGTGAATCTGATGTGTTGCGATCTTTCTATATGGACCCGGGGGTTAAAAACATTCCGGAGATCACCTATGGCATGCTGGTACGCGGCGGCAGCCCCGATCAGAACATTTTTTTGCTCGATGGCAATACCATCTTTAACCCCACGCATTTACTGGGAGCACTTTCCATTGTCAACAAAACATCGGTGAAGTCGATGTACCTGTATAAGAAGAATTTTCCATCGCGGTATGGTGGCGGTTTGTCATCGGTGATCGATGTAATGACGAAAGATGGGAACATGCAAAAATGGCAAGGCGAAGCCAATGCGGGTTTACTGGCGGGTTCATTTACATTGGAAGGCCCCATAAAAAAAGACCGTTCCTCGATGATGATCTCCTTCCGCCGCAGCTGGATCAACCCTATTCTGCGGATGCTTAACTCGGGTATCGGGGTCGACTTTTACGATCTGCACGTTAAGTACACGCAATGGATAGGCAAAAAAGACAAGATCATGGTGAATGCCTATGCTGGTAATGATGAATTGCAATTGCATCAAAACTATACCAACAACAAGCAGCGCTGGGGCAACAAAGCCGCATCGCTGAACTGGAACCGGGTGCTTAGTCCACGGGCGTTTATTAACTCCTCTTTCAATTACAGCAACTACGATAATATTGCCGGGTTCCGGTATAACTTATACGACAGTACAGGCCGGCTGGTACAGAACAAGGTTTATAATACCTATTCATCTATCAGGCAATACAACGCAAGAACCGCTGTAGAGATCTCCGCTTCCAACAGCGTACGTATTAACCTGGGCGGCAAAGCTTCCTTCACCCGCATACGACCATTCGATTCGAATGTGTCGGCGGATTTTATTGACAGGCCGGGCGATTTCAACGCCTTTCCTCCATTATCATTCAACGAAATGGTATTGTTTTATGAAAACGAGATCAGGCCCAATAAACAATTT
>DASUVL010000523.1:0-10229 GCA_036379015.1 Niastella sp. | reverse complement strand
CGGGACATTGTCCCGATAAAAGTGATATGCTAAACAGGCTGCAGCCCAGTGCTAGTAATAGTTTTGTATGCATTATTAAGGTTTTACAGGAAAAACCAGGTACTTCCCATCTTTGGTTGCACCTTGTGTTCCCCGGTATATAATATTTCCTGTGGGGGGATTGCCCTGAAATGCTATTTTTTCTATTAATTGCGTTGTGTTGAAGCCATTGTTCAGCATATAACGCATTAACAAACCGCAGGCAATAGGGGTTGCGAATGACGACCCTTCGTATGTTCTGTTATTAAAAGGAGCTTTATAACTGCAACATTCCCCCGGTATCCGCCCCTGGCTGGTTTTTTTATTTAAAACCCCCAGCGTAACAAATTCATTTGAATAATTCTGGTAATAACAGCTTAGACCCATTGAATCTAACCCCGTAATAGTGATCACATGTTTCAACAGCGGACTCCAGGAAGCGGGAAAAAATGTTCGGGAATTGGTTAATTGATTGTCTGAACGGGGTTTGTTACAAAGTTTATTATCTAAATGCTCCTCGGTAATAATATTACCGGCGGCGGCAAAGATAAGGGTGGGGTTTCCTGACTTGCCGCTACACTTTTTAATATAATGCAATAAGAGCTCATTGCTTTCTCCATAATATCCCAGGCTGGCATTCACCACCGTTGCCTTGTTTTGGCGGGCATAACTTAAGGCACAGCTAACCGAAAAAACGCTTCCGATCTTATTAGAATCCAACGCCTTCAGGACCATTATTTTCGGGTATAAGTTTCCTTTCCCTATCGTTGAAAGCGCCTTTAATGCAAGGGTGGTTACCAGGGTTCCATGCCGTCCCCCATGATTATCTCTTAAACTGTCAGGGTTTTGGTGAGGCAGAAAATTATAAATGGTGCTTCCCTGGCCCGGTTTACGCCATAATAATCCCGAAATATTTGATGAGAATAAGGTAGTGTCTATGCCTGTATCAATAACCGCCAGTACACCGCGCCAGATTATTCCTACAGGTAAATTCAAAGAAATGGAACGCTTCCTGGGGTAAGGCCCCGCAATTACATCCGGTTCCATTTTAGTAATGGAATCGTTTTTACTGATAAACTGAATAGCTAATTCGTCTCCACCTCCGGCTACCGGTTGTACCCCTAGTGGTGAAGAAACAGAACCCCCATAAAACATATACCTTATATTATACAGCAACGAATCGCAGGGGCAATAAACAGGTGAATCAAATTCCGGAATGGTGTCAGGATGATTTTTTTGGCAATACTTTACCAGGGAGTCCTGAATTCTTTTGATGATCAGCTTCCTGGTGGCAGCATTGGTGTTTTTATTGAATAAAATATTCCAGCTGTATGGGAATGTTTTTTTTATTTGTTGATTTGCATTTGTGGCAGGATGCTGAAGTCTGGTTGGATTTTGACCATACAAAATTTGCCAGCCGGGCAACATCAACACGGCAATAATAATATACCGTATAGGTGCATACGCACCTAAGGAGAATATCCTTTGCATAATAAATGATTGTAAAAAGTAAATAAATGATTAAAACACTTTCAACCATTCCCGGGCAGTTTCCTGTTCTGCCAGTTCTTCGGTGACTACCTGTTGCAGTAACTGTTTTGCAGCGTCCACATCACCGGGTTGGTTTCGTTTTAAAAGGGTCAGCGCATGGTAAAATTTTCCAGGGTTGGAAAAGAGCGTATAACCTTCCAGATCTTTGAAGTACACTAACGCTTTGTCGTAATTGTGTAGGCGGAGGGAAACAATACCCGCTAATTCTTTTGCTTTTGTATTGGTTGAGTCAGATTGAATGATGGCTTGTAACTGTTGCAGGGCGGCTGCAAATTTACCTTCATTGTACAGTTTTTTGGCCTTCTGCAGACTGTCTTCATGCGAAGTCATCAAAACACTCAGCTTATTAATATGTGTTTCAATGTATTCATCGGCCAGTTGCCCCGGTAACCGGGGGGCGGAGAAATAGAACCAGGCTCCGGCAATAAGCCCAACGGTAACCGCTGCTGCAACCGCATATTGCCATATTTTTTTAACAGGTAATTTTATACGGGTATTTTTTTTCTGCTGCTCATAGATCTCCCGGAACCTGTTTTTCTTTTCTTCCAGCATTGTCGACCTGGCTGCCTGTTTTGCATTCAGGTAAAAAGCTACTTCTTCGGCAAATGCAGGGTCTTGTAATATATTTTGTTCAAATTGCCTGCATTCTTCCGACGATAGCTCCCCGTTGATAAAACGATCGATATGTTCTACACTCACCATTTGTTTATTGCATTCATTGGTTGAACTTATACGACTGGCGCAGTTTTTCAAGACACCGCAGGCGGCTGGTTTTAACCACATCTGCGCTTTTATAGGTCATGGAAGAGGCAATTTGCTTATCGCTTAACCCTTCGGCCCAATACATTAGTAATAGCCTGCAGTTTTCGCCCAGTTCGTTCAACTTTTTTATTAATGTTTCCCAATCAGTTTTTTCAGCCAACTGCTGCACAATCCCTTTTGCAGAGTCGGAAAGGTTATGCAGCATGTCTGTTACGCACCGGGTATTATGTACACTGTATTTATTAGTCGTTTTTTTCCTGATAAGGTCAACACATTTGTTGTGATAAATCTGGAATAGCCAGGTTTTTATAGAGGAGCGGTTTTGGAAGGAGCCTGCCATAATATTTTCTATGGCTACTAATATGGTATCTGAATAGGCGTCAAATGATTCGTCTTCGGTTAAGGCGTATTTTCGAATACCTTCTTTAATGAAATAATTATACTGTTTAAACAATTCTTCTTCTGCTCTTCTCCTGTTTATACCACCCTGTAGCAGGGAATCGGCTATTTCTTTCCCGGTTTTTTCAAATGAAAAATTACCTATAGCCATAGCCGTTTTGGTATTACAGTTTTACTAAAAAAAGCGAGTCTTCTAAAAAAAATGCATTTCACTTGTTTCCAACCGGTACAAGACTACGACTAATTTGTAAATCTTTTTCATTTCGAAATGACATTATCGCCTGTGGGAAGCCTTTATTAATCAAAATCAAAAAATTTAATTATTATGGCAGCAATTACATCGGCTGTATTAACCATCAGCCACGATCACGCTAAAAAAACCGCAACGCCCGTGGTTAAGACAACCGTACAGTTCAACCACATCGAACTAAAGCAGATGGCCACTTTTCCGGGACGCTGGTTTAAACTGAAATGTGAAATATGGTCAAAGGATACCCTTTTTAATGATCCGTTACGTATTTGGGATTCAACCGACGACCGTTTGTTCACATTTAGTGATGTATTTTATTTCCCCGATGGCAGCCAGACGGCAGCGGAATCAAGAACATTCCAGCATGTAGTGGGCGAAGGCCTGCTGGATGAAGACGGTTTAACAGATGAGATTTATGTTATAGTTCGGCTAACCAATCTTATATCAGGTGTTACCGTTACAAAAAAATCGAACGTGGTAAGTCATAGCTTTTAACCGGTGCAAACAGGGGTATTTAATCCAAAAAACAATCAGTGCTTAATTCATATATTAAGCGCTGATTGCTGTTTTGTGTAATGTTATGTGGAAATCTGCGCCAATCTATTAAGAATGACCATTTTAATGGCCGGCTATTTTTGTCAAATACCTTATCTTCGCTCAACTTTTTGAGAATGAAGATTCTAATTCAACAGGTTATAATTACTGACCCATCATCCCCATTTAACGGAACAACGCAGGATGTCCTTATCGAATCAGGTATTATCAGGGATATTCAGCCTGCTATTTCAACGGAAGCAGATAAAGTGATCACAGGCAACCAGTTGCATTTGTCGCCGGGCTGGGTTGATGTGTTTGCCCATTTTGCCGATCCGGGTTATGAGTATAAGGAAACACTGGAAACGGGCTCCCGCGCTGCGGCTGCAGGCGGTTATACCGATGTTTTCGTGATACCCAATACCAAACCGGTTATCGATAGCAAAACACAGGCAGAATACATTAGCCAGAAGTCGAGGTTACTGCCGGTCACCGTTCACCCCATTGGTGCAATATCCAAAGGGGCGGAAGGAAAAGACCTGGCTGAGATGTATGACATGCGTGCCAGCGGCGCCGTTGCCTTCAGTGATGGCCTAAATCCTATTCAGTCTGCCGGTCTGTTGCTGAAAGCACTGCAATATGTAAAGGCTTTCGACGGAACCGTGATACAAATACCCGACGATAAAAGTATAGGCGCCAATGGCCTCATGCATGAAGGTATTGTTTCAACGCGGCTGGGATTGCCTGGCAAACCGATGATGGCTGAAGAGCTGCAGGTGGCCAGGGACATTAAGCTGGTTCGTTATTCAGATTCGAAACTGCATTTCACCGGAATAAGTTCGCCCAAATCGCTGGAATATATTCGCCGGGCCAAAGAAGCGGGATTGGCGGTAACCTGTTCGGTTACGCCTTATCATCTCTTTTTTACCGATGAGGACCTGATGCAATACGATACCAACCTGAAAGTATATCCACCATTACGCACCAAAAGCGATGTGGAAATATTACGGCAGGCTGTTTTGGATGGCACCATCGATTGTATCGCTTCGCACCATCTGCCGCATGAATACGACAGCAAGGTGTTGGAGTTTGAGTATGCCAAATTTGGCATGATCGGGTTGGAAACATCTTATAGTGCTATAAAAACAGTATTGCCTGGTCTTACAGAAAGCCGGTGGGTTGAACTGGTAAGCATTAACCCCAGGAAGATATTTGGTTTGGCATGCCCGGTCATTAAAAAGGGTGAACCGGCCTGCATAACGCTGTTTGAACCCGGTGTACCGGTAACTATAACAGCGGCTACGTTGCGGTCAAAATCAAAAAACTCTGCTTTTACCGGTAAAACCCTTCATGGTGCTGTAAAAGGCATAATCAATAAGGAAACCTTATTACTAAATTAATACCATCATTTTATGACAACGGTATCCTCCGGCAAAAATATTAGTTTGCTGTATGGCCTGCTTTATGGCGGGGCCAGTATCCTGTTTACAGTTATACTCTATTTGGGCGGTGCGCAACGGTTTATGAGCCCGCTGTCCTATTTGGGACCTGTTATTACCATTGGGTTTACCATATTGACCGCTATTCAACAAAAAAAGCAACAGGGCGGTTACCTTGAATTTTCGGAAGCGTTAAAGACCACCTTCATGATGTTGATAACCGGCTCGTTGTTAGCGCTGGTTTTTGAATATATATTGTTTAATTATATAGATGTTCCATTTGCGCAGGCGCTGGCGCAGGCAACGGCTGAAAAGCTGGGCGATGCGATGGAAAAATCAAAAATAATGTCGCAGGAGAAAATAGATGAAGCGGTGGAGCAAATGTTGAACACCAATAACTATACCGTTGGTAAAATGGTGCTGGGTTTTGCCGTTAGAGCTATCGGTTTATTCATCCTTGCATTGATCGTTTCGGCTTTCGTGAAAAAGAAACGACCGGTGTTTGAAAATACTTTTAACCAATAAACTATGGATATATCCATTGTAGTGCCTTTGTTGAATGAAGAAGAATCACTGCCCGAATTGTGTGCGTGGATCGAGCGGGTGGTTACTGCCAATAATTTCACCTATGAAATTATTATGATCGACGATGGCAGTGATGACAACTCATGGCTGATCATTGAGCAGTTACGTTCGAAAAACCCAAATATAAAAGGGATCAGGTTCCAGCGCAACTATGGTAAGTCTGCTGCATTGAACGAAGGTTTTAAGGCTGCAAAAGGCGATGTGATCATTACGATGGATGCCGATATGCAGGATAGTCCGGATGAAATTCCCGGACTGCACAGCATGATCGTGAAGGATGGTTTTGATATGGTAAGCGGTTGGAAAAAGAAGCGGTACGATAATACGTTAACCAAGAATATTCCGAGCAAATTCTTCAACTGGGCAACGCGGCGGATGTCAAAGATCCAGTTGCACGATTTTAATTGCGGACTCAAAGCATACAGGAATAAAGTAGTTAAAAGTGTTGAAGTGTATGGCGAAATGCATCGCTATATACCTGTGCTGGCAAAATGGGCCGGTTTTAAAAAGATCGGTGAGAAAGTGGTAGAGCACCGCAAGCGCAAATACGGTACTACCAAATTTGGCTGGGAGCGTTTTGTAAATGGCTTCCTTGATCTGGCTTCTATTACATTCGTGGGTAAATATGGCAAAAGACCTATGCATTTTTTTGGCCTGTTGGGCTCTGCTATTCTGCTATTAGGTTTTTTGATGATCATGTACCTGGTTGTTTCCAAGATCATTGAGCCGGATTATTACATTACCAACCGGCCTGTGTTCTATATTTCCTTAACTGCCATGATACTTGGTACGTTGTTTTTCATTGCAGGTTTTCTGGGTGAACTGATCTCACGTAATTCGCCCGGCCGCAACTTTTATTTGATTGAGAAGAAAATAGGAGTTGAATAAAATGGCTGAAAAAAAAATCGTTATTATAGGACCCGCTCATCCATTGCGGGGTGGATTAGCCACCTTCAATCAGCGGCTGTGCAAGCAGTTTATTGATGAAGGCCATTCCTGTTGCATTTATTCCTTTTCGCTGCAATACCCTTCTTTCCTGTTTCCCGGTACTACACAATACTCTACCGAACCGGCGCCGCAGGATATTGAGATCTATTCTGTGATCAATTCTGTACATCCCATAAACTGGTTGCAGGTTGGTGCTGCATTAAAGCGCATACGACCCGATATTATCGTAGTGCGGTTTTGGCTGCCAATTATGGGGCCGGCTTTAGGCACTATTTTACGAAGGGCCAAAAAGAACAAGCATACCCGCGTTGTTGCTATTACCGATAATGTGATTCCGCATGAAAAAAGACCGGGTGATACCCCTTTTACCCGCTATTTTCTCAATAGTTGCGATGCTTTTGTTACGATGAGTGAAAAAGTAATGACGGATCTGCGTCAGTTTGAAAAAAACAAACCGGCGCAACAGGTATTGCATCCGTTGTACGACAATTTTGGCGAACCGGTTTCAAAAGAGGAAGCCAGAAAAAAGCTGGGCATTAATACGAATGATAAGATCATTCTTTTTTTCGGCTTTATCCGCAAGTATAAAGGGCTCGATATTTTGTATGAGGCAATGAGTTTATTGAAACAACAAACCTCAAACAACAAACAACAAACCATAAAACTGTTGGTGGCTGGTGAATTTTATGAAGATGCCAAACCTTTCCAGGAACAGATAAAACGACTGGGGATTGAAGATAGTCTTATCCTGAGAACAGATTTTATTCCAGACAGCGAAGTAAAGTATTATCTCTGTGCCGCAGATGTGGTGATACAGCCATATCGCAATGCTACCCAAAGCGGCGTTACGCCCCTGGCCTATCATTTCGAAAAGCCGATGATCGTAACCAATGTAGGGAGCCTCCCTACCCTGGTGCCGCATGAAAAAGTAGGATTGGTATGTGAGCCCGAACCGGCCTCTCTGGCCGCCGCCATTACCCGGTATTTTGAACTTGGAGAACAATATTTTATACCACATCTTCGCATCGAAAAAGAAAAATATAATTGGAAAAACCTGGTGAAGACGATACTGGAAATTTGATAATTAGATAATGTGATAATGGAATACAAATACAAAGGGCTAATTAGATAATGTGATAATTAGATAATGTGATAATGGAATACAAATACAAAAGGTTAATTAAGACCTTATATAATAAGATCCATGATCTACAGAAGTAAAGCGCCATTGCGTATTGGATTAGCCGGTGGCGGTACCGATGTTAGCCCCTACAGCGATTTGTATGGCGGGGCCATTCTGAATGCTACGGTATCGTTATTTGCTTATGCCAATATTGAACCTGTTGCAGAAAAAACGATCCTGCTACATGCCATGGACAGGCACGAAGAACAACAATATGCCTGGAGCCCAGCATTACCCATTGATGGCAAGCTCGATCTGCTAAAGGGTGTGTATAACCGCATTCAACAGCAATATGGCATGCCAGAGGCGGGGTTTAAACTCTCCACTTTTGTAGATGCCCCGGCAGGTTCCGGTTTGGGAACATCTTCTACGCTGGTGGTTGCCATTGTAGGCGCCTTTGTTGAAATGTTGCGGTTGCCGCTGGGTGAATATGATATAGCTCAACTGGCCTATGACATTGAACGGAGTGACCTGAAAATGGCCGGTGGTAAACAGGACCAATATGCTGCTACTTTCGGAGGTGTGAACTATATGGAGTTTTATGGAGACAATGTGGTGGTAAACCCATTGCGCATTAAACAACAATATTTGTTTGAACTGGAGAACAACCTAGTATTGTATTATACGGCAACCAGTCGCGAATCGGCTAAGATCATTGAAAAGCAAAGTGCGAATGTGGTATCGAAAAAGGAAAAATCGATCGATGCCATGCATCAGTTAAAACACCAGGCGCAGTTAATGAAGGAAGCCCTGCTAAAAGGACGGCTGCATGAAATTGGTGAGATCCTTGATTTTGGTTTTCAGCAAAAAAAGCAAATGGCAGACGGCATCTCCAACACGTTGATAGATGAGATCTACGAGGGGGCTAAAAAAGCAGGTGCAACCGGTGGTAAGATCTCAGGCGCCGGCGGTGGTGGATTTATGACATTTTATTGCCCGGCTAACACCAAGTACAAGGTGATTGAAAAATTATCGGAGTTTGGTGGTTTTGTAAAAAATTATCAGTTTGTTGATCATGGCCTTACTGGCTGGACGATTTAGACACAATAAGCTAATTTGCTAATGTGATAATTTGCTAATGAAATACAAGCTGTAATGGATGCTTTCGCGTGAGCTTCGCTATTATAGGAGCTGCACGACCTTGAAGCATTAGCACATTAGCAAATTATTAAAACGATTTCTATGAATAATAAGATTGCGGACATTATTAAAGCATCGATCAGTACCAAGGAAATTATTCTGAAAGACCCGGTGTTGTTGGGTACAATTGATGAGCTGGTAAATATTATTACCAGTGCCTTGCAAAATGGTAATCGCGTTTATTTCTGCGGAAACGGTGGCAGCGCGGCCGATGCACAACACCTGGCCGCTGAATTCTCCGGTCGTTTTTATACCGACCGCGACGCATTGCCTGCAGAAGCCTTGCATTGCAATACTTCCTACTTAACAGCAGTGGCCAATGATTATAGTTATGATGTGGTATATGCCCGTTTAATTAAAGGGATTGGATTAAAAGGTGATGTGCTGGTTGGCTTATCTACTTCGGGTAACTCGACCAACATTGTAAAAGCATTTGAAGTAGCCCGTGAAAAAGGCATTGTCACCGTAGGATTTACCGGTGACAGCGGTGGAAAAATGAAACAGTTGAGTGATCACCTGGTAAATGTTCCATCGAAAGATACACCACGCATTCAGGAAAGCCATATTATGCTGGGGCATATTATTTGTCAGCTTGTAGAAGAAAAGTATTTCGGAAAGTAGAACAATATGATTAAAGAGTGCATCATTCTCGCCGGTGGTTTAGGAACCAGGTTACGCAGCGCCGTACCTGATCTGCCCAAATGTATGGCGCCGGTAGCTGGCAAGCCCTTTCTGGCACATGTGATCGATTATTTCCGGAATCAGGGCATTGAAAAGTTTATTTTCTCCCTGGGGTATAAACACGAGGTCATTGAGGAATTTCTGGATACTACCTATGCCAATTACAACAAGCAATATGTAATAGAGCAGGAACCGCTGGGAACCGGCGGCGCCATTCAACTCGCCTGCCGCCAGGCTACAGAAAAAGATGTGCTTATCCTGAATGGTGATACGTTGTTTTCTATCAAATTAGCTGAGCACACTGCCTTTCATCAACAACACCAGGCCCATTGTACGCTGGCCTTAAAACCCATGCAGCATTTTGACCGCTATGGAGTGGTTGAACTGGAAGCGAACGGCGCTATTAAAAGCTTTAAAGAAAAGCAGTATTACGAAAGCGGGCTGATCAACGGCGGCATTTATGCATTACAGGTAGCTGCGTTTTTGAATGAAGGCTTGCCTGAAAAATTCTCCTTTGAAAAAGATTACCTGGAAAAATTATATACAGCGCGGCCCATGTATGGCATTGTGCAGGATGAATATTTCATCGATATTGGCATTCCTGAAGATTTTGAAAAAGCGAATAAAGAATTAATTTGATAATGTGATGATGTGATAATGCAAGAATGCAAACAGTTTACTACTATGCTAGATCTCAAACAAATAGATAAATCGTGGACTTTATTTTTGGATCGTGATG
>DASUVL010000522.1:0-4210 GCA_036379015.1 Niastella sp. | reverse complement strand
TATTTAGATAAATTCCCAGGAATGCAAACCCGAAAATATATTTACCTGATATTAGGAATACTATTTATTGTACTTGGCATTTTTTCTACTTATCTCCAGGCGGATGATTTAAAAAGACGCTTGACAGCCCGTGATGTTGATTTTGCCTATCTGTTGGGTACACAGATGTTTTCAATTATAGGGCTGATATTCTTATTCAGTGCTTACCAGTTGCAGCAGAAAATTAAGAAAAAGAAAAGACAATCATTGGAAGAAGCTTTCGACCACCTGGGAGATCTCTTATAAGCATATAAAAAAAGTCCGGAAGAACCATACCGCAGTATACTTCTCCCGGACGTTTGACTATACCTTCCCTTATTGTGCAGCGTGAAACCTGCAGCCTTTGTTTTCCAATTTCTTCATTCAATATTGAACATTCGATATTCAATATTCCTTACTTCCCTTCCGCTCCCACATCTGCCGGATTCAACAACTTCGCTGTTGCCGGTGCTGTGCTTACTTCATCGGCGCCTGCATCGAGCGCACCGCTTCTCGGCTGTCCGTCCATGTCAGTGGCAATGACAGCATACTTGTTCACCGCTTTCTTGCCTTTAGGCGCGGCAATGGCATCGATGGCTACACTTCCCTTTAATAAATGGATCGCCTGGCTCGCATCGCGGCCCAGCTTGGGATCTGTTGTAGTGAACGTTCCCGCAGGCATATCTCCTGCACTTTCCGTATTGAAAATGATATTACCCTCCCATACCGGGTTGGTAAAAGGTCCGGCAATGGTAGCGGCAGCGCCACCGCCTTTTATAATATTGTTTACAATGGTAACATTCGTTGCGCCCATTCCCTTATCGCGGGTGCTCAACGTAATATTGCCTTTGCAATTGATAATGGTATTGAATGCGATCAGCACGCGATCGGGCCGGTCGTGACAGGTCAATGCGGCGCCATCCGCTACTTCGCCATCGCCATTACCGATATTGATACCCACCGGACATGCTTCAAAGTAATTGCTGTAGATGAGATGATCGTCACCAAAAATGCGTAGTCCGGGTGTGTTGTTGAAATAGTTTCCATACACCTGGCAAAAGTTGCCATGTCGCAAGGTGAACTGCGCCTTGCAATTGCGAATGGTATTGTAGCGCAACGTCACGGCCGATGCTTTTATCGAGATCAGCTCATTCTCCCCTTCGCACTCTTCAAACAAATTATATTCTACGATGCTGTTACTCTTCGACATGCTAAACCCGCTCAGTCCAAACTGTAATGCCTCTGCGCCATTTTTACCGCCCTGACTAACATGATTGAAAAAATAATTATGATGGATCCATATCCGTTCGGCAATCTGTTTGGCATCGCCGCGTATAGCCAGGAAACGGCCCATCGCATTTTTATTGCGGAAGGTATTGTAATCTACCTGGTGATCACTGCCGGCAATGGTCAGATCTTCACCCTGGCCTTCGTTCTCGAATATGTTGTGCGTCCAGCGGCAAAAGCTGGTGCCGGGGCCCGAGCGTGCTCTGGATGCAGCATGTGTAAATTTGAAACCGGTGATAATGACATACGCAGCCGGACTCACCAGGCTAAGGCCACCAGTGCCGGTCAACTCAACCTGACCCGCCGTTTCAGCCATCACAACAATCGGTTTGTCTGCTGTGCCTACGCGGTTGATCGTAATCTCCGTTCCGGTGGTATACATGCCATTGGTCACCAACACCGTGTCGCCGGCTTCGGCGTCATTCACCGCCTTTTGAAAGCCGCCGATAAATTTCACCACAATGATTTTGGCTGAAGCCGTTCGTGTGCCGGCAATAAGAAGTAGCAAAATGCAAGCTGCGGTATGCAGGGGTCGTACAATATTTTTCATGTGGGATATTTTGGTCCGCTGTTTTAGCAGTACCGTATTATAACAGTTTAGGCAAATATAATATTGTATCCCCAGCCCGCTGAACGTGCTTTTACTTTTTATTGAGTTATTTTGGCAGGTACCGGTAACATTAACAGGACGGTACAGGATAACCCGTACTCCCTACAGGCGTAATTTCCGTTATCAATTATAACGATAAAAAGCGCCATAGAGATGAGTGAAAATATTGATCGTGACCTGCATATTAACATACCAACAAGCAGTTTGCTCCTCCCCCTTCTTTTTTTGTTGCTAAACAGTGCCTGCTATGCACAAAAAAAATCAGCCCCTTACGTGTTACCACTTATGCCGGTTAAAGAAACCAGGCAATTGGGATTTATTGCTGACACAGCCAATTTTCCGGAGGTTAAAATGGACTTCCCCATGGCAGCGGGTCCATTTAAGCCAACCTGGAATTCTATAGATAAAAATTATCCGGGTGAGCCGGCCTGGTGGCGCGATGCAAAATTTGGCATCTTCATACATTGGGGTCCTCAGGCGGCCGGCAAAAGTGGCGATTGGTACGCTCGCCGTTTATATGAACCCAGTCTCGATGCCTATAAAAATCATCTCGAAGCGTTTGGTCATCCCAGTGAATTCGGCTACAAAGATGTATTGAACCAATGGAACCCTGCACAATGGGACCCTGCGAAACTCGTACAGGCTTATTATGATGCTGGCTTTCGCTATGCACTGGTGGTGGGCGTACACCACGACAATTACGACTTGTGGAACTCCCGGTATCAGCCCTGGAACTCGGTAAACGTGGGACCTAAAAAAGATTTTCTGGCCGGATGGAAAAAGGAATTAAAAAAACACAACATGGGTTTTGGTGTTGCCTTTCACCATGAATACACCTGGTGGTGGTATCAAACCGCCTTTGGCAGCGATAGCAGCGGACAAAAAGCCGGTGTGCCCTATGATGGCAACCTTACATTGGCTGATGGAAAAGGAAAATGGTGGCAGGGTCTGGATCCAAAACGGCTATACACCATCCCCTTACCATATGATTCGGTTCAGCTCAATGGGAAACCGTTCCAGATAAAAGATATAGCCCACGGCTACCAGGGCATTTTCGGCAATCACCTCGATTATGCCAAATGGTATGCCACGCAATGGGCTATGCGCATGGAAGATGTGATTGATCATTATGATCCGGATTTTATTTACACCGATGGCAACAGCACACAACCTTTTAGCGGCGCTAAAAGCGGCTCGGGTTTTAAAAGCGATGCAGGTGCGCGGGTGGTAGCCCATTTTTATAATAAGGCGTTGAGCAGAAAGGATAAAAAGTTTGACAAGGTGAGCATTATAAAATTTCTACCAGCTAACCGGGGTGCTGGCCGAACCTTTGAAGGATCGTATCCCAAAGACATAAAAACCGATCAGTTGTGGATGGCGGATATGGCTGTAGGCGATTGGTTTTATCAACCAGGTTTTTATTATGACGCCGGCATGGTAGTGCACGCCCTGCTCGAATATGTATCACGTGATGGCAACTTAACACTGTGTGTTTCCCTTACGCCCGAAGGTGCTATTGATAGCGGGAGTGCAGCCATGTTACAGGGTATTGGCGCCTGGATGAAGATAAATGGCGAAGGTATTTACGGAAGCAAGGCCTGGAAAAAGTTGGGAGAAGGCGAAGTAATTATTGATGGCAAGAGTAATGAAGCAAAGCTCAAGACCTTGCCTGGAGGAAAACTGGGAAAGCGGCATGCTGATTTTGCTTTCAGTACAAAGGACTTTCGATTTACACAAGGAAAGAACGGTGAGGTGTATGCTTTTTGTTTGGCAGTACCAAAACCGGGCGAAGTGTTAACCATTCAATCATTTGGAACAGCCGCGCAACTGCTGGAGAAAAAGATAACTTCAGTAACTATGTTAGGCAGTAACAGCAAACTGCAGTGGGAGCAGAAACGGGATGGGCTCCGGATTACCTGTCCGGCGAATATACCTGCTAAATTCGCTGTGGGGTTTAAGGTTATCATGTAAATATTTATGTTCGCGGTTTATTAAACCCGGGCATAAAATCTATGTCAATACGGATTGATATGATCAGGCATATCAATTACTAATAACCTAAAACTTTACTATGAAAAGTAAAATCCTGTCAGCGATCTGTTTGTTGTTAGTCAGTTATTGTTACAGTCAGCAAAGTTGCTATAAAGCATCTGAATCCGGATTTGCCCGGTTAAAAGGAATATCGAAGGTTATGACTGAGATCCAATGGATGAAATCAAAAGCAGTGATCGTTTTAGATAAAGAGCGTATAATTATTTATCCAGATAAAAATGAACCCGATAAAAAGGTAGTTTA
>DASUVL010000521.1:0-2399 GCA_036379015.1 Niastella sp. | reverse complement strand
TTTCACGTACACATTGGAACCATACGTATAGACGCCATATGTACTCCCTGCCGTTGCCGCTGCATCGTCAAGCACTATCGTATTATGGTAGAAGTTCAGGTTGTTATAACCTGGTGAATAAATGCCGTAAACAATACCAGCGCCATTATTGATATTATATATAAGGTTATTCTCAACGCGGTTTGGTTGTGCAGCAGCAGCGCCGCCAGCGGCTACATAAATACCATAAGCAACCGAACTACTGCCTGTTGCCCCGTCATACAGGTTGTGAATGCGGTTCTTTTCTACCAGCATGTCTGTACAAACGTTGGCATATATGCCATAGGTGGTTGTAACCGACGAGCGCGATGGCCTTGATATGTCATTCCCTGTTATGATTAAATTGGTCTGGCCATACGCGTACATAAAATAATTGTAGGCCTCCAGTATTTCATTCTTTTCAATAATATTTCCGGCATTGTAAGGGGTGGTAGTACCATACAGGAAAATACCATAGAGCCCACCCGTAATGGTATTGCCGATTATCCGGTTGCCATTCCCATTATTACCAGCCACGAACGTGGTAGTGGCCGATCCGTTTATTAATATCCCTGCATAGTTCGCAGTGGTAGCCGTAGTGTTCGTGGTGATGGTACATCTTCGAATGGTATTGCTGTCGGCCTTGTTCATCAGCACAATACCCCAGCCGTAACTGCCAGCCGACACATCCACGTTCAAACTATCAAAAATTACATGTCTGGCGCCATTGAGAATAATAGCCGTTCGGTTATTGGCATCGGACGTATTATAGGCCAGGGTAGTACCATTACCATTAAAGGTGATGGTATTTACAGAAGAAGAGCCTCCTATATTGGGGATAGTGACCTGTTCAGCATAAGGACCACTGTTAGCTGCTACATTAAATACAACGGCACTGTTTATACCGCATTTGATAAAATTCACCGCATCGTTGAACGTTTGAAAATTCGTGCCGCCTGTTAGTTGCCCGCTATTGATGGTGAATACGCCCCCGACCAGCGCCGGCGATATAACCTGTACAGCTGTTGACGTATCAGTTAAACCGCCACTGGTACAGGTAATAATGGCGCGGTACCAGTTCGTTACATTTTGACTGGCTGTATACACTGAAGCAGTGGCGCCGGAAATATCGGTCCACGTAGTATTATTAGTTGATGATTGCCACTTATAGGTAAGGCCCGATGCAATTGTTTGACCGGTTAAACCTAAGGTGAAATTCTGCGCAAGACACACATTCGTTTGTGTGCTGGTAGCCGTACCCGCCTCGGGTTTACCCGCACAGGCACTAGCTGGTGTCCAGGAAAAAACAATATCGGGCCGGGTAGTTTGGGTACCCGTATTGGTCGTGGAGGTTGTATTGCACAAGCTGCCCTGGTCATCGTTGACATAAGTATGCGATCCGTTAAACGACAGATCGGTTGTAAACGAGATGGTAGGATTCCCCGTCCACCAGGAACCCACCCCATTACCCGGGTCACCGTTACATGCTTCAATAAGAATATTATCCGTCCCATTCCAGAAAAACGGCGTGGGGAATGTAAACACATTGGAACCTGTCACCGCCTGGTAATCTATCGGCGTTGTTTCAATGGGCGCCGACGTGAACGCATCCCAACTGTTGGTAGATAAAGTAGCAACTGTTGTTCCGCCAATCTTCATCACAAGCTTTTCGGTTACGCCGGCGTTGTTCATGGCCAGCACATTAAACTTAATAGCCTGTATATTACCCGGTCCCATACCCGCAGCAAGCAGTTCTGATGCCTGGTACAGGTATTGTGCACGGCCTCCTTCCCACCAATCTTCAATGGGACAGGGATAACCCTGGTTGGTATTGCCGGTTGTACCGGTCCCAATGGTAATATCTATTTGGGCTTTTAGTTGAAAAGTGGTAAAAAGCAGTAAAAACAAACAGCCTATTTGTTTAACAATCCAGTATGGGTAGCCGTTTCTCATGGAGCAGTATTTTGTATTTATTGAGATCGAATAAAAAGAACCAAAAAACAAATCACAAGAACCAAACAACAAGAACCAAAATGAAAATCACAAGAACCAGATAACAAGAACCAAGAATCAAATAACAAGAATCAAAAAAAGAAATACGAAAAATGCCAAATCCAATACTGTATTTATTTGGATCTTGGAATTTTGGATCTGAGTTTTGGAATTTCATAGCTGTATTTGTTTGGATCCTGAGATTTGGAATTTATAATTTGGAATTCATAGGGCCGAATCACCGGCAGGTTTTAAATAGGACATACAATGTGTTTGCCTCCTGGTGTATTAATTAGTTTTGCCAGGTGATCCAGGCCTTAGCATCTCGAGCACTTACCATGTCATAACTGTTCTCACCGGTTTGTACAAACCAGTATCCACTCGTGCTG
>DASUVL010000520.1:0-2680 GCA_036379015.1 Niastella sp. | reverse complement strand
ATGCCCAATTGTATAGAATTTCTGGATTTTGAGATTTTGAGATTTCGGAATTTATTGATTTAATGAATGCTGTATTAGAAATCTCAAAATCAAAAAATCCCAACATCAGAAATCCTATTCTGGCTTGCGAATGTTCTTATTCAGTTGCAGATTGTTATGGAATGGTTTTCGAAAGCGTCGAATGTACTCCGACGGGTTCATGCCAAACAGTTGCGAAAAGTGCGTGCGGAAGTATTTGATGTCATTAAACCCGGTGATGGAAGCAATCTCCGAGACGTTGTTTTCTGTATTTATCATCAGCTCGGCCGCCTTGCGTAAACGAATAAAGCGAATAAACCCGATGATGGACTGACCGGATACCGAGTTTACTTTCCGGTACAGACTGGAACGGCTCATCCCCATTTCAGTGGTGAGTGTTTTAATAGAAAACGTTTCATCATCCAGATGTTCCTCCACTATGCGGATACATTTATCGAGGAATTCGCGGTACTCTACGGATACCTTGCCATCGTTCTTCTGTAACGTAATTTCATTATAGAAATACTGCTGCAACGAGTTGCGCTTTTTCAACAGGCTCAACGCCCGCGCTTTTAGCAGTTCTTTTTCAAATGGCTTGGTAATATAGTCATCGGCCCCCGCTTCAATACCCTGCAACCGGGTTTCCGAAGCGGTGCTGGCTGTTAGCAGAATAATGGGAATGTGCGATAAGGAAGGATTTTCTTTTACCTGTTTGCACAGCTCCAAACCGCCCAACTCCTCCATTGCTATATCACTGATGATCAAATCGGGCAGGTATTGTTGTGCCAATGTAAAACCTTCCTGTCCGTTTATAGCCTGTAACACAGTAAACTCGCTGCTGAATACTTTGTTTATGTAACTCCGCAGGTCGTTATCATCATCTACTATCAACAGGGTGGGTTTCTCTGTAACCAGGGCCGACAGTTCCTTGCCTTTATCCGGGGTAATCCCTTCTTCCGGTATTGGCAGCGTTGCTACAGAAGAAGCGGGTTGCTCCTCGTAGTTGATTTCGTGTCCGGCAAAATGGGCTGTACCCATTAATAAGGTACAGGAAAAGGAGGTACCCTCGTTTACCTGGCTTTCGTAGGCAACCTGCCCGTGGTGCAGCGTGGTAAAATGCTTTACCAGGAACAGACCGATGCCAAAGCCGGTTTTGCCTGCGGTAGCGCTATCCTTCACCTGGTAAAAACGATTGAACAATTTATCACCTACACCGGCCGGTATGCCAGCACCACTGTCATTCACCTGTATATTCACCTGTGTATCGGATGCAGACAACTTCAATAATACCGTACCACCGACAGGAGTAAATTTAATAGCATTGGATAGCAGGTTAAACAAAATGATCTCCAGCTTCTCCCGATCGGCGCACAGCTCCGTTACTTCATGCGCACTCTCAAAACGATAGTCCAGTTTTTTAATACGTGCCTGTTGCACAAAGCTGTAAAACACTTCCCTGCACAATTCCGTAGCATTCAGCATGGTTAAGTGCAGTGTATCGGCTGCGGTTTCTGCTTTCCGAAACAGCAGCAGTTGATCTACCAGGCTCAGCAAGCGGCGGGCATTACGAAACACCATATGCAGGCCTTCCTTCTGCACGGGTTCTTTTTCCTGCTCTATCATTTCCTTTACGGGGTATATTATGAGGGTGAGCGGTGTGCGAAACTCGTGCGATACGTTGGTGAAAAAGGTGAGGCGTTTTTCATGTACCTCTTTTTCTTTTTGTGCACTCAGCTGCGCCTCTTTAGTTTGCAGCTGCGCCACTTTCACCTCGTAATGCAGCCGGTTCTGGCGTGTTTTATAACTGATGAACAAATAAATAGCCGCTATCATGCAGACACCATATATAGTATATGCCCACCAGCTGCGGTACCAGGGTGGCAATACGATGATGCGAATAGCAATTTGTTGCGGGTTCCATTCGCCCTCGCCGTTGGTGCTTTTTACCCGAAACACATAACTGCCTTCATCCAGGTGGGTGTAGGCGGCGGTGCGCATATTGCCGGCATAATTCCAGCTACGGTCCCACCCCTCCATGTAATAGGCATAGGTAATTTTGCCTGGTACACTGTATTCCAGTGCCGTATATTTAAAAAAGAGCACCGCCTTGTTATACGGCAGCGTAATAGCAGCCATATTACCATTCAAAAGTTGCTTTATATAGATAGTGTCTTCCGTGGCCGGTGTGTTATTAATTACTACCTCCGTTAATTGCAATGGCGGCATGGCATGGTTTATCTGTATAGCTTCGGGGGTAAACAGGTTCATGCCTTTAATACCGCCGAAAGCCAGCTGGCCGTTGCGTAAGGCAAGGGCGCTGTTATAATGAAACTGGTTGCCTTGCAAACCATCTGCCTGGTAATAGTTGCGGAAGCTGCGTTTGTTACTGTCGAACCGGGCCAGGCCGTTAACCGTACTCAGCCATAAATGCCCGCCGCCATCTTCCAATATGGTCAGCACCACATCACTGCACAGGCCTTCCGCAGTAGTATAGCGTGCGGTAATTCGCCCGCGCATGCTATCAAACAATTGCAAGCCGCCACCTTCCGTTCCCAACCACAGGTTACCATTGCTATCTTCATATATACTTCTTACGGCATAACCTATGTTGTAATAAGTATGTTTTTTCGTGGCCCTGTCAATCTTCACCAGTTGGTTCAGG
>DASUVL010000519.1:0-3657 GCA_036379015.1 Niastella sp. | reverse complement strand
AAAATGGCCACAAAGTAAAATCGTACAAGAAACAGCCATTGGGATTTAAATTGGGAACAGAGTAAGTGGTCAATTAGATAATGTGATAATTCGATAATGTGATAATGGAATACAATGGGCAAAGGAGGTTGAAGCGATGGGTTGTTATTGAAGTAGTGATAACTTTTAGTTGAAGCTGTTATGCCGTATCATGGTTTATGACTGTGATACGGTTTTTTATTTTAGTTCATTGCGCGCCAATGTTTGATCGTATATATTATTGTATTGGGTTTTGTTTTTTCATTACCATATTATCACATCAACTAATTATCACATTGGCTTCTCGTTTTCTCCTTATTTCATTGTGCCATGTTTGTGGAATTTATTAGTATAAGCGTCTTAGTAATAAATCATAGGTATGGAAATTTCAACCATTCTAACCGCAGACATACTCGATATTTTATTCGATGGGCGTAACAAAGAATATGGCGCGTATGATCTGCGACGCACATACCGCCGGCGATTGATGCTGTCCATCACTGTTATGTTGTCTGTGATTTGTATGTTATTTATCGGATTTGCATTTGCAGGTAAAAAAACACAACTGGCAACGGTGTGTATTATTCCCCCAGATGTAGTACTGGAAGCTGCAAAGCCGGAGGAAAAGCCAGTAGAACCACCACCGCCCCCACCGATGAAACCACCGGCACCACCTGTACAGGTACAGATGAAGCAGTTTACCCCACCCAGAATTGTACCGGAGGACCAGGTAAACGAAGAAGATAAACCGCCCGTTAATGAAACCCTGGAAGATGTTAAGATCGGTAATATGAACAAGGAGGGAATTCCGGATGATGGTGTGGTGAACGGGCCAGTAACCGAGGGTGTTACGAATGGGGTTATTGAATTACCAAAGAAAAACGATGAAGACCCGGACGGAATAATACTCAAAGTGGAAATTGAATCGGAATATCCCGGTGGTATGGCTGCCTGGCAACGGTTTCTGAACCGGAGCCTGCGTTACCCACAGGAAGCCGTTGATCAGGGCGTTGAAGGATTTGTAACCGTACAGTTCATTGTTGACAAAGAAGGTAATGTAAGTAATGTAGAAGCCGTGAGCGGTCCGCAGGAGTTAAGGGCGGAAGCCGTTCGGGTAATTAAGAAAAGTGGTAAATGGACACCTGCTATTCAAAATGGCCACAAGGTAAAATCGTACAAAAAGCAACCGATAGGATTTCGGATTGCTGCAGAGTAAGTAGTCGGGTTTCAATTCACAGGAAAAGGGTGCGCCTTGCTGCCAAAGGGTAGAAGGCGCATTTTAGTTGGCCGCGCCCTTTGTGCCTTCTTTCCATGTATTTTTGCATTCGTTTGTTAAAATAGAAAAGGTATGCAGGGAAAATCGATAAGCTGGGATGATACCATTTATAACCTATTCAAAAAAGACCTATGGCATGGAATAAAGCATTGATGTTTGTAAAGGCATCCAAGGAGGAAATTGACCACGTTATCCCCGACGTGTTGACTAAAACCAATGAAAATTTGTTCTTCGATGATGCCATTTCCGGAAGTATGGAACGCGCAATGGGTGTTTCATTTTATGGCGATTGGATGATTTTGAGTGACGTACAAGGAAGAGTAATATTTAATGACAGTTATCCAAAGGATATTTCGAAGCGATATTCAGTTAAGACATTTTGGATTTCAGAAGGAATGATTTTTCGCGAATACCAGTCAGGTAAATTAATTAAAGAAGTTAAAGGAATTGAGGCGGGAGGAAAATATCTTTTGGATAACGCTATACAACCGATCGATGAGTGGGGAGAAACCAGAATTATTCAGATTTTGGAATTAGAAATTTTTGGACAGGAAAATGATACGAAAGGCCTGGATATTCTTTTCGATTTAAAGTTTGACAAGTACGACCTCGACTAAGTCGGCTTAATGTTTCCCTCGACACAGCCTTATCACAAACTCATTATCAATTATATACTCATTGCCTTTTCGTACTTTTGCTGCCGTTTAAATAGCATTGTATGCAAGGAAAATTGATAAGCTGGGAAGATACTATAGTAGCACTGGCAACTGCCCAGGGAATAGGAGCGATTGGCGTTATCCGCTTAAGTGGCAAGCAGGCATTTGACATTATAAACCGGTTGTTCCCGGCAAAGGATCTCACCCGGCAGGCTTCGCATACCCTGCATGTTGGCTATTTAAAAGAAAATGGGAAGGTGCTTGATGAAGTGGTTGTATCACTGTTTAAAGGCCCAAAATCGTACACGGGCGAGGATGTGGTAGAAATATCGGGCCATGGTTCACCCTACGTATTACAGCAGATAATACAGGCCTGCGTGCATCAGGGAGCGCGGTTGGCCAAACCGGGAGAATTTACCCAACGCGCCTTTTTAAATGGCAAACTCGACCTGGCACAAGCCGAGGCCGTAGCCGACCTCATTGCCAGTAATACCGAAGCTTCGCGAAAAACGGCGTTGCATAATATTCGCGGTGGTTTTTCAGACCGGTTAAAAGACTTGCGGGAACGCCTCATCCGGTTTTCGGCGCTCATAGAACTGGAGCTGGACTTTTCACAGGAAGACGTAGAGTTTGCCGATCGTACGCAGTTGTACGACCTGCTAACCGAAGCGCAGCAAACCACGCAACAGCTGGCGGCTTCTTTTCAACTGGGCAATGTGATCAAGAATGGGGTAAGCGTGGCGATCATCGGAAAACCCAATGCCGGAAAATCAACGCTGCTTAACACGCTGCTCAATGAAAACCGCGCTATTGTAAGTGAAATAGCCGGCACCACCCGCGATACCATAGAAGAAGTGCTGAATATCGATGGCATTTTGTTCCGGCTGATAGACACTGCCGGCATCCGCGAACATACCCATGATGTAATAGAAAGCATAGGCATGGAAAAAGCATTGGCCAAAATGCAGCAGGCCGACGTGGTGATATACCTGTTTGATGTAAACGAAATCACAGTACCAGAACTAGAGGCGACTATTGCCGAACTCAATAATAAAAAGATCAAGCATCTGCTGGTAGGGAATAAGTCGGACCTGGTAAGCGAAACTGCTATCCGCGAGAAGTTTAGCATGGTGGCCGGCATTATTTTCATTTCAGCCAAAACCAACTTACACACAGAAGTCCTAAAAGAAAAACTGGTTGACCAGGTGCTGCAAGGCAAGGTGCAGGCCGATGATACCATCATTACCAATGCGCGGCATTATCACGCGCTGCAGGAAGTACTACAATCGTTGACCGACATACGCAGCGGATTGGAGAACAGCATACCCGGCGACCTGGTAGCCCTTGACATTCGCCGCTGCCTGCATTATTTAGGTGAGATCACCGGCGAGATCACTACCGAAGATCAGCTGGATTATATTTTTAGTAAGTTTTGTATAGGGAAATAAGTATATATAACTTGCGTCTGCCAGAGTTTAAATACCTACTCGATCACATTTACCGTTAATGTCTTAATTTAGCTTTCAAACCCTGACCGATTGAAAACCCTTGGAATTGCCTGTTTGTGCTTTTTTGCTTGTATTTTTTTTCACCACCAGGTAAATGCGCAGTTAAGAGCTGATTTTACCATGGACAAAAATGGTGGTTGCTCACCTTTAAGTGTTCAATTCACCAATACCACTACAGGGGCTTCAACGAATGCTGTAT
>DASUVL010000518.1:0-4880 GCA_036379015.1 Niastella sp. | reverse complement strand
GATCTTCTTTAGCTACTCTTTCGCTGATTACAATGGCATCCTCGAAGTTGTAACCTTTCCAGGGCATGAACGCCACTTTCAGGTTACGGCCCAGTGCCAGTTCTCCTGCCTGTACCGCATATCCTTCTGTAAGGAAATCGCCTTTTTTCATGCGTTGTCCTTTTTTAACAGCAGGCTTGTGGTTGATACAGGTTTCCTGGTTGGTTTTTATAAACTTGGTCAGTCTGTACACTCTCAAATCATCTTCAAAGCTCACCAAACGGTCAGCTTCCGTACGATCGTAGCGAACATGAATTTCACTACCATCCACATATTCAACAACGCCATCTCCTTCTGAAAGGATCTGTACACGTGCATCACGAGCTGCTTTGGCTTCCAAACCTGTACCCACGATCGGGTTTTCAGGACGGATCAGCGGAACAGCCTGACGTTGCATGTTCGATCCCATCAACGCACGGTTGGCGTCATCATGCTCTAAGAAGGGGATCAGCGAAGCACTCAAACCCACGATCTGGTTCGGCGCTACGTCCATGAATTCCACTTCGTTCTGATCGAGGATCGGGAAGTCACCGGTTTGGCGCGAAGTGATCTTTTCTTCTACGAAATGACCCTTATCATCGAGCGGTGAACTTGCCTGGGCGATCTTGGCGTTATCTTCTTCTTCAGCACTCAGGAAGGTGAGTTTCTTCAGGTCAACCTTTCCATTGTCTACTTTATGATAAGGCGTTTCAATAAAGCCCATTTCGTTGATCTTGGCGTGTACGCACAAGGTCGAAATCAAACCGATGTTCGGTCCTTCTGGTGTTTCAATGGTACACAAACGGCCGTAGTGGCTATAGTGTACGTCACGTACCTCGAAACCGGCTCTTTCACGGCTCAAACCACCGGGTCCGAGCGCTGAGATACGACGTTTGTGCGTAATCTCACTCAGCGGGTTGGTTTGATCGAGGAACTGAGACAATTGAGAAGTACCAAAGAAGGAGTTGATCACTGATGACAGCGTTCTGGCGTTGATCAGATCAACTGGCGTGAACACCTCATTATCACGTACGTTCATTCTTTCACGGATGGTACGGGCCATACGGGCCAAACCAACACCGAACTGAGCATATAATTGCTCACCCACGGTACGTACACGACGATTGCTCAGGTGATCAATATCATCAATTTCCGCTTTACCATTGGTCAAACGAACCAGGTATTTAATGATCTCGATGATATCTTCCTTAGTTAACGTTTTTTGATCAAGCGGCTGATGCAGGTTCAGCTTGCGGTTGATCTTATAGCGACCAACCTCTCCAAGATCATAACGTTTGTCGCTAAAGAATAATTTATCAATAATACCGCGGGCTGTTTCATCATCCGGCGCATCGGCTCCGCGCAACTGGCGGTAGATGTGCTGAACGGCTTCCAGCTCACTGTTTGAAGTATCTTTATTAAGGGTGTTGTATATGATAGCGTAATCACCGCCTACATCTTCTTTCTGCACGAATACGCTCTTCACATCCATGTCAGAGATCATGTCAACCGCTTCTTCGTCCAGCACGGTATCGCGCTCAAGTACTACCTCGTTTCTTTCAATAGACACTACCTCACCGGTATCTTCGTCCACAAAGTCCTCAACCCATGTTCTCAAAACACGGGCAGCAAGGCGTTTGCCAAGATATTTTTGCAATGATTTTCTATCGCCCTTCACCTCATCAGCCATCCCGAAGAGTTCCAGGATGTCTTTATCAGTTTCATACCCGATAGAACGCAACAACGTGGTAACCGGGAATTTCTTCTTACGATCGATGTACGCATACATCACGTTATTGATATCGGTAGCAAACTCCATCCACGCACCTTTGAAAGGAATTACGCGGGCAGAATAGATCTTGGTACCGTTGGGGTGAATAGACTGGCCGAAGAATACACCAGGTGACCGGTGTAATTGAGAAACCACCACGCGCTCAGCTCCGTTGATCACGAAGGTACCGCGAGGGGTCATATATGGAATGTTACCCAGGAACACATCCTGAACAATGGTCTGGAAGTCAACGTGCTCTTCGTCATTACAGCTCAGCCGCAGCTTTGCTTTCAACGGAACAGCATATGTTAATCCACGCTCCATACACTCTTCAATGGTGTAGCGGGGCGGGTCAATAAAATAATCGAGGAATTCCAACACGAATATGTTTCGTGTATCGGTAATCGGGAAATTTTCCTTGAACACCTTGAACAACCCTTCAATATTTCGCTTGTCGGGCGTGGTCTCTAATTGGAAAAATTCTTTAAACGATTGAATTTGTACTTCGAGTAAGTCAGGTGCATCGGCAAGATTTTTAATTTTCCCGAAGTTGACCCTGTTTGACAGTTTTGTAGAAGACATATTGCTTAAAACCGGTTTTTAAATTATTCGTACGACAAAACATCTATAGACAAAAAAAAATTATCCTTGAGAATTTTAACCCGTTTTCGTTCAATCTGAACACCAACGGTTAAACTCCCAAAGAATTAAAAAAGAGGCAGTTATGTAAATATGGCCATGTATCAACTATACCTCTGCTAATTAGCTTTTGTGAAAAATGGAGGGCAAAGGTAAGAAATATACCTTATCCGGCAAGAATTTATTGGTTACATCCGGCTGCCACTCATGTATTTTATTTACCGTCTGTAATTTATCGATATTTAATGTAAACATTTTCAAGATTTCAGAATTCAGCCGGGAAATTATGCAGAATAAGTTAAAAACGGCATAATGCCGAAAAAAACAAAGCCGCGAAGGATGGTGACTTCGCGGCTTGTAAATGATTATTTCTCTTTTATTAACTATATACCGGGATATCCGGGATTTTGCAGTTTCAGGTTTGGATTGTTTTGCATTTCAATGGTAGGCAAAGGAAACAGCAAATGCTTCTCAGCCAGCACAGCCCCGCTTTCAGTCAATTTATACCCTATAAATTCATCAAAGTTGTTGGTGAGCGGGTTGTAGGCTTTTTTCAGCCGAACCATGTCGAACCAGGTTACACCTTCGTAACATAACTCATGCCAGCGCTCACGCAATACTGCATTCTTAAAAGAAACCTGATCAAAGCTACCCAGCGTACCGGTTGCTAATCCTGCCCGGTCGCGGATCAATTTTAATGCATCGAGGGCAGCTTGTGTAGGGCCTCCTACCTGATTCTGGGCCTCTGCATAGGTTAATAGCACCTGTGCATATCTTATATTCATCCAGTTTAATCCACTGGCTGCCGTGCCTTTTAAACCTTCTTTGCCATTGGCCAGCGAATCGAAATGTTTAAATATATAAGGCGCTCCCAGGCTTTTTAAAGTACCATCGCCACCTGACCAATACGAAGTATAGAAGAATCCATGTCTGTCAACCGTTCTTAAATCGCCCGGTTCAAAAGAATTGAAAAATTGAGTAGTAGGCGTGGTAGAGCCAACTTCGGTACCATATGCCGAAATATCTTTGAAGTTTGGCAACAATATAGCCTGGTTCCCATTATTGGCCACACCGGCGAGGTATTGTATTTCAAAGATCTGCTCTCCTTTATTTTCGTTGGCCTCATCGTGCAGGTACATATAATTGGGAAACAGGTTGAATTTACCGCTGGTAATTACTTCATTCGCTTTAGCGGCGGCTAGCTTATAATAATCATCTCCTTTGTTCATCGGATATCCAGCCATTGTTAAATATACTTCTGCCAGTAATGATTTCACAGCGCCTAATGAAACACGTCCGCCGCCATCGGTCCAGGCAAGCCCCGAAGCTTCAGCTGCCTTCAGGTCGTTTACCACCTGCAGGTAAATAGAATCCTTAATCGTGCGCCCGGCATTTATCATTGGATCAACTGTCGTTAAAATAGAAGTAGTAAGTAAGGGCACATCACCAAACAGCCGTACCAGATAAAAATATGACCATGCCCGTAAAAACTGCGCTTCACCCAGTACAGTTTTCTTTTTAGCTTCATCCATTTTAATGCCTGGCACTTTATCAAGTACCAGATTGGTTTGGGCAATCACCTGGTATAAGCCGGTCCACCAGTTCAGCACAAACACATTGTCCCCATTGTGACTAAGGCCAAGCAGGTTATTCAGGTCGGTATTCTGTCCCGTTTCGGTTTTGGCTGTACCGGTTCCCATTTCAAGCATCGAGAAGTTATTGGCAAATATGCCGGCGCCATTGCCAATGAACCGGGTTCTGTCGTACGCTGCGGCTATAGCAGCATCAGCGTGACCGGGTAGTGTATAATAAATGTCGGGCGAAAGATTCGAAGGATCTTTATCCTCCTCTACCAGCCATTTTTTACAACTGATGGTTGTTAGCGCGAAAGCACATATCAGGATATATATCGAATTTATTTTGCAAATTTTCATATGAGCTTGTTTAATATTATTTATTAAAATCCAACACTTATTCCCAGCGTGTAAGTAGTAGGCTTGGGATAATCAAAAAAGGTTTGTCCTTGTGCAAATGCATTACCGTAAGTGGTTACTTCCGGATCGTTACCCGAGAATTTAGTTTTCAGGAAGAAATTTTGCACAGAAGCGGTTAAACGTAACCGGCTTAACTTAAACCTCTCTAATATAGTGACAGGGAAATTATAGCCCAATAACAGGTTCTTTCCGCGAATAAATGACCCGTCTTCCACCCAGCGTGTATCCACATTGGTTACATAACCTGCCCGGGTATCGCGAATAGTAGCGATCATTGTATTGTTATTATTCTTGCCTGGCTGATAATAATCAAGCACTGAACTGAAGCTATTGGCAATACCTGTTCTGTCTTCACCGGAATGTTTCGTTTGATTCAGCACATCGTTTCCATATGTATAACCGATCTCAATAAGCAGATCGAAGTTCTTATAGCTGAAACTATTGATGAAAGAACCCCA
>DASUVL010000517.1:0-5204 GCA_036379015.1 Niastella sp. | reverse complement strand
GCCGGATCCTTCATCAACATCCGAAAAGTAACAGATCCTGAAATTATACAACATCAATCCAGAGAAAACCTGTATGCAAGTAGAAAAGTTTTATTACGACAACAAGACTGTAAAATGGTTTGCCTATGCCACCGCGTTATGGGGCATTGTAGGCATGCTGGCCGGTTTATATGCAGCCATACAAATGTATGCGCCTGGCGCGGCTTTAAACTTTGCCCCTACAACGTTTGGCCGTGTACGCCCCCTGCATACCAACGCCGTTATTTTTGCCTTTGTAGGGAACTGTATTTTTACCGGCGTTTATTATTCTTTACAGCGCTTGTGCAAGGCCCGTATGTTTAGTGACAAGTTGAGCCGTATTCATTTCTGGGGTTGGCAGGGTATTATTGTAGCAGCTGCATTGACCCTGTTGCTTGGCTATACTACCGGTAAAGAATACGCTGAACTGGAATGGCCTGTTGATATTGCTATTGCCCTGATATGGGTAATATTTGGTATCAATATGTTGGGTACTATCATTAAAAGAAGAGAACGCCATTTGTATGTGGCCATCTGGTTCTATATAGCTACCTGGGTAACAGTAGCCATGCTGCATATAGTAAACTCTTTTGAAATTCCGGTTTCCTTCCTGAAAAGTTATAGCTGGTACGCCGGTGTGCAGGATGCGCTGGTACAATGGTGGTATGGGCACAATGCCGTAGCTTTCTTTTTAACCACGCCTATCCTGGGTTTGATGTATTATTTCCTGCCCAAAGCAGCCAACAGACCGGTATATTCTTATCGTCTTTCTATCATTCACTTCTGGGCATTGATCTTTATTTATATCTGGGCTGGTCCGCACCACCTGTTATATACAGCATTGCCCGATTGGGCGCAATCGCTGGGTGCCGTGTTTTCCATCATGTTGATCTTGCCAAGCTGGGGAGGTATGCTCAACGGCTTATTCACTTTACGCGGAGCCTGGGACAAAGTACGGGAAGAGCCTGTTTTAAAATTCTTCGTGGTGGCTGTTACCTGTTATGGTATGGCGACTTTTGAAGGACCGATGATGTCGTTGAAAAGTGTAAATGCCATTTCGCACTTTACCGACTGGACCATAGCACACGTGCACATTGGTGGTTTGGGTTGGAATGGCTTTATGGCATTTGGCATGCTGTACTGGCTCATACCACGCATGTGGGGCACGACGCTGTATTCAAAGAAACTCGCCACCAATCATTTTTGGTTGGGCACCATTGGAATTATAATATATGCCGTGCCGTTATACTGGGCTGGCTTTACCCAGGCACAAATGTGGAAAACCTTTACTGAAGAAGGGCAATTGAAATTCCAGTTCCTTGAATCAGTTACGCATATAGTACCGATGTATATTACCCGCAGCATTGGCGGTACCCTTTATTTGATAGGCGCCCTGCTGATGGTGTATAACCTGGTTAAAACCATTGCTAAAGGTTCTTTCATTGCCAACGAAGCGGCAGAAGCAGCCCCATTACAAAAAGAAGCGCCTGCTGTACGTGAATACTGGCACCGCTGGGTAGAGAAAAAACCGATGACCCTGTTGGTGTTAAGCCTCATTGTAGTTGCCATTGGCGGTGCATTGGAAATGATGCCCACCTTCCTGGTAAAATCAAATATTCCTACAATTGCCAGTGTACGACCTTATACGCCGCTGGAATTACAGGGCCGGGATATTTATGTGCGGGAAGGTTGCTATACCTGTCACTCCCAAATGATCCGTCCTTTTCGCGACGAAGTAGCGCGTTATGGTGAATACTCCAAAGCAGGAGAGTTTGTATACGATCACCCGTTTCAGTGGGGTTCAAAAAGAACCGGTCCTGACCTGGCCCGTGAAGGCGGTAAATATCCTGATAGCTGGCACTATAACCACATGATGGACCCGCGCATTATGTCGCCCGGTTCTATTATGCCTTCTTATGGTTGGCTGCTGGATGATAAAATAGATACGGCCTCTACGCCTGCCAAGATCAGGGCTATGAAAAAGCTGGGTGTTCCTTATCCCGAAGGATACGACCTGGTAGCGAACAAAGACCTCCTAACGCAAGCCAACAGCATTCGTGTCAGTTTGAAGATAGATAAAATAGAAACCCCGAAAGATGCAGAGATAGTAGCCTTAATAGCTTACCTGCAACGACTGGGAAAAGACATTAAAGCAATGCCGAAGGAGCAAACAGCATTGAAATAGATCACAAGAACCAAAAAAAGACCCGTTATGAAGTTTGTGCATTATTTGGAAAAGATCACTGGTGTAAGTATATACCCGTTGTTGTCATTCGCCATTTTCGGTCTGTTCTTTTTGATTATGCTTTTATGGGTGATCAAAGCCGATCAAAAAACGATTGGCGACATCAGCCGTATTCCCTTAGACTAACCAGAATTATAAACATTTTTTATATGACCGGCATTAACCGAAACAAAAATAGATATAGTAACCTGCGAAAAATGATGCAAGCCCTGTTGGCTGCATTGCTGGTAGCACCATTGGCCATGGCACAGGGTGGTGGTAAAGCGCCGGTAGCATCGTCTATTTACAATCCGTTTGTAATGACGATGATCATCGTCATGCTTATTTTGTTACTGGCCATTATTTTACTGGCCAATGTTGTAACAGGTGCAGCAGGTTATTATTATGAAAAGGAAAAGGAACGGGAACAAAAAAGATCAGGTAACCCCACTGCCACGGCATTATCCATTATAGGCTTGCTGTTGTTTACGACATCTGCATTTGCCCAGGATGCCGATATCACTGAGCCGGTAGTACAAACAGCTAACTCCTTCGGCGGGTTGTCGCCCACTGCTTATTATTTTATAACAGGTGTCATAGGAGTAGAACTGCTGGTCATTTTTGTGTTGCTTTACATGTTACGGGTTTTCCTGCAAAAAGAAAAATCACAACAGGCGCTGGCCGTGGCTACCCATGTAAAACCCCGGATCTCTTTATGGGATAAGCTTAACAAATTTCGCCCGGTTGAGCAGGAGGCGGAGATCGATTTGCAGCATGAGAATGATGGCATTCGCGAACTGGATAATCGCTTACCACCCTGGTGGCTGTATAGTTTTTATGTAAGCATCATTTTTGCCGGCATTTACCTTTGGAAGTATCACGTATCGCATACAGCTCCGTTAAGCGGCGAGGAATATACCATCGCTATGCAACAGGCAGAAGTACTGAAAGCCCAATACCTGAAAAAGGCTGCGAATAATGTAGATGAAAATACCGTGACATTGTTAACCGGTGCAGCTGATATTGCCAATGGTCAGAAAGTATTTACACAAAATTGTGCTGCCTGCCATGGCAGGGCAGGAGAGGGAACGGTAGGTCCTAATTTAACCGATGATTACTGGCTGCATGGCGGTAGTGTGAAGGACATCTTCAAAACAGTAAAATACGGATGGCCTGAAAAGGGAATGCGTAGCTGGAAAGAAGACCTGTCGCCGGTACAAATAGCACAGGTAACCAGTTACATCAGGTCCTTACATGGTAGCAACCCCTCCAATGCTAAAGAAAAGCAGGGTGAATTGTACAATGAAGAAATTTCATCTGGTGTTGACTCCAATGCCGTTAAAATGGCTGTAGTAACTGAAAAATAAAATGATCTTGAACGCAGATGACAACATATCATCCCCGGCAATGGAAGCAAAAGAATCATTCCGTGACCGAATTGCAACAGTAGATGCATCGGGCAAACGAAAATGGGTCTTTGCGCAACAACCAAAGGGAAAACTGTATGCTATCCGAACTTATATAAGCTGGATCTTCTTTCTGCTGTTCTTTTCGCTGCCATTTGTGCAGGTGAACGGACAACCCTTGTTCCTTTTTAATGTAACTGAGGCCAGGTTTATCATTTTGGGGAAAGTGTTCTGGCCTCAGGATTTTTTCATTTTCGGTTTGGTCATGATCACGTTTATTGTGTTCATTGTTTTATTTACTGCTGCTTTTGGCCGATTGTTTTGCGGGTGGGTGTGCCCACAGACCATATTCATGGAAATGTTCTTTCGGAAAATTGAATATGCCATTGAAGGCAATGCCGCTGAACAAAAGTTACTGGCTAAAGCACCCTGGACAGCACGTAAACTATTTAAAAAAACAACAAAGCATACCCTGTTTTACGGGTTCTCATTTATCATTGCCAATTTCTTCCTGGCTTACATCATTGGCATCAAAGAACTGGGTAAAATAATTACCGGACCGGTTCATTTGCACGTGGGCGGCCTTACTTCGATATTTGTGTTCTCAGGCGTGTTTTATGCCGTCTATGCATTCTTTCGTGAACAGGCTTGTACAGTGGTTTGTCCCTATGGCAGATTGCAGGGCGTATTGTTAGACAGAAATTCCATGGTGGTAGCCTACGATTTTAACCGGGGTGAACCCAGGGGAAAGTTCAGGAAAAAAACAATCAGCGAACAAGGCGATTGTATTGACTGCCTGCAATGCGTAAAGGTTTGCCCTACCGGTATTGATATTCGTAATGGTACGCAGATGGAATGTGTGGGCTGCACTGCCTGTATTGATGCCTGTAATGCCATTATGGAAAAGATCAGCAAACCTGCAGGGTTGATCAGATATGCTTCGGAGAATGGCATTGAAAGCCACGAGCCGTTACGGTATACCGGACGCATGAAATTGTATACGGCGTTACTCACTGTACTGTTAGCTATTGTAGGTATTCTGTTGTTCACCCGGAAGGATGTAGACGCTACTATAATGCGTACACCTGGCATGCTGTACCAGGAAAGAGGAACAGACAGCATATCGAACCTGTATAACATTAAAATAGCTAATAAAACCATTCAACAGGTTCCGTTACAGTTGAAACTGGAAGGCGCCAGGGGGCGAATAGAAATTATCGGAGGAAATAATGTGATCCCGGTAAAAGATGGCGGACAAGGTACCGGTTCTTTCTTTGTGGTATTACCTGCCAATATTATTCATGAACGGAAATTGATGATAAGAATAGGATTGTATAATGGCGACAAAAAAATTGATGAGATCAAAACCAATTTTTTGGGTGCAATGCATGATTGACCATTCACAAAAAATATTACTATGACATTCAATTGGGGACATAAAGTAATGCTTGGTTTCGGGGCATTTGCAGGGATGATGATTTACCTGGTGTTTCAAAGTATACAAACGAAGTATGACCTGGTATCAAAAGAATATTATAAAGATGAATTACAATACC
>DASUVL010000516.1:0-2277 GCA_036379015.1 Niastella sp. | reverse complement strand
TATCTGAATTACGCACTCCGATTCAATTTTTCTAATAATCACTTCCACAATCAGGCACTCCTCCTTCCAATCCTATTACACTCTATACATCGCCATAAAATGAAAAAAGACCGTCTCTTACTTTTGAGACGGCCTCTTTTTATTATTCGTTCAATTATTGCCAGTATACGTACAGTAGACGCAGCCAAACAAAATATAATATAACTTTTTCGTAATACTTCAGTAGCAATAAGGACATATCATCACGATAGCTTCGATGTTAAATCAATAACAACATGCGAAAGCACTTGCTAACTGCCTTTGGTTGCCTTGCTATGGCAACCGCATATCATGCTTCCTGGGGTCAAATAAAAGGCCCTTCTTCTTCCCAAACGCCTTATGTAACACCTGTTAAGACCGGGGTCCAAATCACTTCCATCCTGACTACCCAGGATGTTATTGGTGGTTATAAAATGGTTGGTCTCCCCGACGGTCTTGGTGCATTTGATAATGGCGATGGCACTTTCACCGTTTTAATGAACCACGAAATTGGTAATACCTCCGGGGTCGCCAGGGCCCATGGTTCAAAAGGCGCTTTTGTATCTAAATGGGTCATCAACAAATCGAATTTGTCAGTAGTTAGCGGAAGCGATCTGATAAAAACGGTGAAGTTGTGGAATGGCTCCTCGTACAGTACGTATAACACGGCCAGCCCTATGCCTGTAGGATTCAGTCGCTTTTGTTCAGCCGATCTGCCTGCCGTATCGGCTTTTTACAATGCCGCAACGGGTAAAGGCACTACCGAACGCATTTTCATGAATGGTGAAGAGAGTGGAAATGAAGGGCGCGGATTCGCGCATATTGCCACCGGCCCTAATGGCGGCACCTCCTATGAACTGCCTTATCTGGGAAAATTCTCTTATGAAAACGCAGTGGCTAATCCGGCCACCGGCGACAAAACCGTTGTGGTTGGTTTGGACGATGCTACACCCGGACAGGTTTATTTTTATATCGGTACCAAAACAACAACCGGAACTGAGATTGAAAAAGCCGGTCTAAGCAATGGTAATTTATATGCACCTGCAGTAAGCGGGATGTTAATTGAGACAAGCGCCAGCACTCCGGCTGCAGGCACTCCCTTTACCATGATCAATTTAGGGGATGTACATAATATGACCGGAACAGCTTTGAATACGGCCAGCAATATAGCCGGCGTAACCCAGTTTTTGCGTCCTGAAGATGGTGCATGGGATCCTTTACATCCCGACAACTTTTATTTTGTTACTACGAATGCATTCAATAGTCCCAGCCGGTTATGGAAAATGCATTTCAACAATATCAATGACCTTACCCAGGGTGGTACCATTACCGCCGTTTTGAACGGTACGGAAGGACAGCAAATGCTTGATAACATAGGCATTGATCAGTGGGGACATATTTTGATGCAGGAAGATTGTGGTGGTAATGCCCGGTTAGGCAAAACATGGCAATATACAATAGCAACCGATGTATTGACAGAGATCGGTTCACACGACCCTGCCCGTTTTATTACAGGAGGCGCTAATTTCCTCACGCAGGATGAAGAGGCTTCAGGTATTATTGATGTTCAGGAAATTTTAGGCGCAGGTATGTTCCTGCTGGTTGATCAGGCGCACTATGGTATTTCCGGAGAGGTTGTAGAAGGCGGCCAGTTCCTTTCCCTTTTTAACCCCGATACGTATGCTGCTTGTGCAGCCTATACTGGCAATATAGCCGTGGCTCCCTCTCCTGCTGTGCAAGGCCAGGTACCCAACACGATCTTCGTGGGTTATGGACCTCAAAATGTTCAGTTAACGGCGTCCGTTGCGACTGGTTTCCCGCCCTATACCTATACATGGTCAACCGGAGCTACGAATAATGCGATCATGGTTAGTCCGGATACAACTACCACCTATACCGTGATCATAAAGAATGCTTTTGGTTGTGCAGATACTGTTAAGCAAACTATTTATGTAAAAGATATCCGCGACGGCTTAAAGAATAAAGTATTTATTTGTCATAATGGACATACGCAATCTATTTCAGTGAATGCAGTGGCCGCTCATCTTGATCAAGGCGATCAGCTGGGCGTGTGCCCTGATGCTGCCCGTGCAGCAGCGTCTGTAATCAACGTACAACAGAACGCAATCCTGTACCCCAACCCATCGCATACTACAGCGACTATTGCTTTTGACCTGGCTCATGATGAAAAGGTTTCCATTACCGTTGTAAATATAGATGGCAAGGTGGTCATGCAACAGTTAGATAAAAAAATAAATG
>DASUVL010000515.1:0-3864 GCA_036379015.1 Niastella sp. | reverse complement strand
TATTTCAAGAACAACCACCCTGGCATTGGGCGTTTCCGGTTTTCTGGAAAAACAAAACTTTCCCGGTTTAAATAACCTCAACATCTGGTATGCGCTTATTGGCCAATCGCCGGTGTCAATTCCCTTTATGTATACCAATGGGCTAACCCCCGCGTATGGTACAGGTAATAGAACCAATCCCTGGGTATTGGCTACCCAAACAGGATACCGGGAACATTGGGAAAATAAAACCGAATCAAACCTTACGTTGAACCAACGACTGGATATGCTTACCAGGGGGCTACGGTTAACAGCAAGATTGGCTTTTGACGCCAACAGCATAAATGATATCAACCGTATTAAATGGCCTGAACAATACAACGTAGAACGCAGGCGCGACAGGAATGGCAACCTCATAATGCATCGAATATCTACCGAGTCGTTAATGCACCAGGAAACAGGTTCGTGGGGCGAAAGGGTTTACCAGGCCGATGTTGAATTAGGCTATAGCCGGAACTTTGCCAGTAAGCACAACGTAGAGGGATTGCTGAAATATTTTGTGCGCGAACAAAGGCAAACCCAGAACCTGGGAACGGATATAAAAAATGGATTGCCCCGTCGTAATTTGTCTGTTGCCGGTAGAGCCATGTATGGTTATATGAACCGCTACCTGGTCGAATTCAATTTTGGCTATACAGGTTCCGAAAATTTCAAAAAGGGCAATCAGTTCGGGTTCTTTCCTGCCGTTGCTGTGGGCTGGAACATAGCGGAAGAAAAATTTATTCAACAAAAAATGGATTGGCTTGACCTGTTCAAGATCCGTTATTCCATTGGCGAAGTGGGTAATGATAATTTCGGGGGATTGCGTTTTGCCTACCTGAGCACCATAGAAAGAGGTGGCGGCTATAATTTTGGCGAGCCGGTGAGTCCAAATACATTTGCCGGTCTGTATTATACGCAGGTTGCGTCAGATGCGCTTACCTGGGAAGTAGGCCGCAAACAGAACCTGGGTTTCGATATCAATATCCTGAACAACTTATTCTCTTTCACGCTCGACATCTTCCAGGAAACCCGCCGGAACATCTATATGCAAAGAAGTCAGTTGCCATCCATGGTTGGCATTAGCAGCCAGCCCTGGGCCAATGTAGGCAAAATGGATAACCGGGGGATCGACGGCAATTTTGGGGTAAGGAAAAAAATAGCCAACATTAATTTTAACCTCCGGGGAAATATCACTTATTATAAAAACAAGATCCTTGAGCGGGATGAACAATCAAACCCTTATCCGTACCTGATGCAAAAGGACTTTCGCGCAGAGCAAACAAGAGGGTTGATCTCACTGGGATTGTTTAAAGATTATGAAGAAATAAGAAACAGTCCACGGCAAACTTTTGGAACCTATATGCCAGGTGACATCAAATACAAAGATGTAAACGGGGATGGAATTATTAATGACGAAGATGTGGTGCCTGTGGGCGCCAGCTGGCGGCCGGCGTTGGAGTATGGAATGGGATTGTCTGCCTCCTGGAAACAGTTGGATGTGAACGTTCATTTTCAGGGCGCAGGGCGTAATTCCTATTTTTTAAACGGTCCTACTGTTTATCCTTTTGTAGAAGGAGAGTGGGGCAATATTCTAACTGAAATGACTGCGCCGGGCAGCCGGTGGATAGCAAAGGATATTGCCAAGGACGATCCCAGTGCAGAGAACCCAAAAGCCAAGTACCCACGATTAAGTTATGGCGGCAATGCCAATAACTACCGTCGTTCTACTTTTTGGATGAGGAACGGCGCTTATCTGCGTTTTAAAACGTTGGATATCGGATACACGATGCCTGGTAAAATTGCCACAAAATTGCGCTTCAGCAATCTGCGGCTATACCTGCTTGCGCAGAATCTGATGGTATGGGATAATGTAAAAGTGTGGGATCCTGAAATGGCCAGCAGTGACGGTACCCGTTACCCACTACCCAAAACAGTAACCATAGGCATGACATTCAAATTTTAATCAACCAATAAATCATTGGTATGAAATTACAATTTATCGTAGTAGTCGCTATACTGACCGGTTCATTCCATTCGTGCAAAAAGTATATGGATATGGACCATTTCTTTAAGGACAGGATGAATATTGACTCTTTGTTTGTGAGAAAGGATTATGCCGACCAATGGCTGGCAGATACCTATACCCATTTACGGGGAGAAAACCTGGATGTGGCCAGTAAGGATTATGCGCCTTTCAACCTGATCTCCGACGACATGTTCTTTGGAGATCGCGGCGATGAGCTGGATGGCAGAAGTTATAAAAATTACAAGAACGGAGAATACACGGAAGCCTGGACGCAGGGTTCCTGGGGTTCCTGTTACCAGGGCATTCGTAAAGCGTCCATCTATATTGCTAATATTGATCGCAACCGCGAAATGAATGGGGAAGAAATTGCCAGCGGTAAAGGAGAGGCGCGTTTTTTACGGGCTTATTATTACTGGTTATTGATAAGAAAGTATGGACCCGTACCATTAGTGCCTGAGGAAGGTATTGATTATACCTTGCCTTATGAAGCGCTGGCCTTGCCACGAAGCGCTTATGATGATTGCGTGAACTTCATCACCAATGAACTTGCAACAGCAGCAAAGGACCTTCCTATGGCACGTAGCAACCGGGATAGGGTGCGGCCAACAAAAGGAGCAGCATTGGCGGCCCGGGCAAAAGTATATTTATATGCAGCAAGCCCTGAGTTCAATGGCAATACCGAAATGGCCAGTCTGGTAGATCACGAGGGTAATCAACTCATATCACAGGTATACAATGAAGAAAAATGGGCCAAAGCAGCTGCAGCTGCAAAAGATGTAATAGACCTGAACGTATACCGTCTTTTTACGGCGCCATTCAATGCTACGGATCAGGGCCCGGCCCAGCCAAAAACAATTGTTCCGCCGTTTAATGCCCAGTATTCAAACGCATCCTTTCCCAATGGCTGGAGAGATATTGATCCATTTGAGTCGTACCGGCAGTTATTCAACGGTGCGCTTACAGCGTCGGGTAATCCTGAATTGATATTCTCACGGGTAACGGAATTAAGTGGGGTAGGACCCGAAGCATTGGCAAAACACCAGACGCCTTATTCTATGGGTGGGTGGAACGCCCATGGCATTACGCAAAAACAATGCGATGCCTATTATCTGAATGATGGCAATAGTATTCCCACAAATCCAAGAGTACCCGGCTTTACAACCAATGATAAAGATCATCTACCCTTACCGACCGGTGTTTCTTTGCAATATGCCAACCGGGAGCCGCGCTTTTATGCCTCTGTTTCATACAATGGAAGCATATGGTACCGGTTGAGTGTGCTTAAGGCGGATCTAAGAAGTAAACAGATCTTTTATTACCGGGGAGAACCGGATGGCAAGCAGCCGGCATCGCCGCAGTTCCATGTACGGACAGGGTTGGGGATCAAAAAATTTGTGAATCCCATCGACTCGCACGACGGAAAAGAAACTGGTTCATTTGTTGTGCCGAAGTATGAACCTGCTATCAGGTATGCAGAAGTGCTTTTAATATATGCAGAAACCATGAATGAATTGGGCGGTACTTATAATATACCGGATTATACCGGAACAACGACGCACGCCATTTCCAGGAATGTGCCTGACATGAGTCGCGCCATAAGCCAGATCAGGATACGTGCAGGATTGCCTGATTTTGATGGAAGTGTATACGGCTCAAAAGAAGCGTTCAGAAAAGCATTAAAAAGGGAACGCCAAATTGAATTGCTGGGCGAAAACCATCGCTATTATGACCTGAGGCGTTGGAAGGATGCGCCTGCAGAAGAAGCCACGCCGATCATGGGCTGTAATATGGATATGACGGTGGCGCAGCGCGATCAA
>DASUVL010000514.1:0-3405 GCA_036379015.1 Niastella sp. | reverse complement strand
AGCGATGGCGAAGAAGCCATACTGCCGGTGGTAAGCAATCGTATGTTGGTAACAGAAAGTCTGCCCTTGCCTGTTCGCGGCAACACCACCAAAAACTTTGTTTTTGAAAAACTGGTGAAAAGCGGCAGCAGCGAAACCCTGAATCACCATGCGCTTACGGTGGAATATACTACCAACCCCGCCTGGTATGCAGTACAGGCATTGCCCTACTTAATGGAATACCCATACGATTGTGCCGAACAGGTGTTCAACCGGTATTATGCCAACGCACTGGCCAGCACCATTGCCAATGCATCACCTAAGATCAAACAAGTATTCGAGCGTTGGAAAACGGCTGATACCGCTGCCCTGCTGAGCAACCTGCAAAAAAATGAGGAATTGAAATCAGTGCTGTTACAGGAAACGCCCTGGGTATTACAGGCCAAAAATGAAGCACAACAAAAAAAGAATATAGCATTGTTGTTCGACCTGGTTCGCATGAGCGGCGAGCTGACCAAGTCAATCACTAAATTACAGGAATTACAAAGCTCCAATGGTGGTTTTGTATGGTTCAAGGGTGGACCCGATGACCGGTATATCACACAATACTTACTAACCGGTATCGGTCACCTTAAAAAGCTGAAAGCTCTGCCGTCAAATGATATACTGGATGCGATCATCAAAAAGGCTATCCCGTATCTCGACGCGCGCATAAAAGAAGATTATGAGAACATGCTGAAACACAGCAAGCAGCCGGTGCCTGAAAATGATTTTATAAGCTCGTTGCACATCCAGTATTTGTACATGCGCAGCTTCTTCCCCGAATACGGTGTACCGGGCAGTACGTTTAAAGCCTATAATTATTACCGTTCACAGGCGCAGAAAGGCTGGTTAAAAACTACCCGGAACATGCAGGGCATGATAGCGTTGTCCCTGTTCCGTACCGGTGATGTACAAACCGCCCGTAATATTGTAAAATCTATAAAAGAAAACGCCCTCACTAATGAAGAAATGGGCATGTACTGGAAGGAATTTGCCGGTGGTTATTACTGGTACCAGGCTCCTATTGAGGCCCAATCATTACTGATAGAAACTTTTACGGAAGTAACAAATGATATCCCGGCAGTAAATGAGATGAAAGTATGGTTGCTGAAACAAAAGCAAACCCAGAACTGGAAAACGACCAAAGCCACTGCCGATGCATGTTATGCATTGCTGTTACAGGGTACCGACTTATTGAGTAACACACCTGACATCACTATTGATCTTGGTAATACCACCATTCGCAGCAAAGATCAACAACAGGAAGCCGGCACCGGTTACTTCAAAAAAGTGTTTGATGAAAAACAGGTGACACCGGAGATGGGGAACATTAAAGTAACCGTATCGTCTGCTAACAGCACTGGCAACGCGGCCGCCTCGTGGGGAGCCGTATATTGGCAATATTTTGAAAACCTCGACAAGATCACGCATGCGGCCACGCCATTACAGCTAACAAAGAAACTGTTTGTAGAAAAGAATACCGATCGCGGCCCTGTTTTACAACCCGTGAATGAAGGCGATGTAATGAAAGTAGGTGACAAGGTAAAGGTGCGTATTGAGCTGCGTGTTGACCGCACAATGGAATATGTGCACATGAAAGATATGCGGGCTGCCTGTATGGAACCGGTGAATGTGATCAGTCAATATAAATGGCAGGGTGGACTGGGGTATTACGAATCAACCAAAGATGCCAGCACCAACTTCTTCTTTGGGCAGCTGCCAAAAGGCACGTACGTATTCGAATATCCTTTGTTTGTTACACACACGGGGTCGTTCAGCAATGGCATCACGACCATTCAATGTATGTATGCCCCTGAATTTACAAGTCACAGTGAAGGCGTACATGTGAAAGTGGAGTAGTCTTTTAAATACTAAGTTATATATGGGGCTGCATCATATTTGATGCGGCCCTTTTTTATTAAAGGAAGTTACCCCGATGTGTTGGGGCAAGGCGCAGGTTGCAGGGAGATAACGCGGATAGAAGCCCTGGCAATTGGAAACCGGTATCCGGTAACTGCATTCCCCTGTAACCTGTAACCTGAAACCTGTAACCTGTATTCCCGTATTCCTGTAACTTGCAACTCATGCATGTTGATTTCCTACTAATCGGACAAGGTATCTGCGGAACATTCCTTAGCTGGTCGTTACAAAAAGCAGGTTATTCTTTTTTGGTGATCGATGACAACCGCCCGGAGGCGGCCTCCAAAGTTGCGGCCGGTATTATTAACCCGGTTACCGGACGACGTATTGTAAAAACCTGGATGATCGATGAAGTAATGCCTTTTGCCTGGCAGCAATACACCGAACTGGGAAAGCTGCTACAGATCACGGCCATTGAACAAAAAGATATTGTAGATTTTTTTCCCACCCCGCAAATGAAACTGGCCTATGAAAAACGGTATGCGGAGGATACCCAATATCTTTCTATACAAAATGAGCCGGGTAGCTGGAGCAATTTCTTTAATTATGATTTTGGGTATGGCGTCATTACCCCTTGTTACCTGGTAAACCTGCCAGAGCTATTACCGGCTTACCGTCGTTTATTGTTGAGCGGTAACAACCTGCTCGAAGAAAAATTCGATAGCACGCAATTGCAAATACAACCAGATAAAATACAGTACAAAGACATCACTGCGCAACGCATCATTTTTTGCGATGGCATTACCTCTTTTAATAACCCCTGGTTTGCCAACCTTCCTTTTGCTCCCAATAAAGGCGAAGTATTGCTGGTAGAAGCGAACGATATGCCCACCAGCCACATCTTTAAAAAAGGTATCAACTGGGTGCCCTGGCGAGATAATATTTTCTGGGTAGGGTCCTCCTATGAATGGGATTTTGCCAGTGATCAGCCTACGGAGGCATTCCGGGAAAGAACCATGGCCGCGCTGCAACATTGGATAAAATCGCCTGTCCGTTTGCTTGATCATATAGCAGCAGTGCGCCCCGCTACTATTGAGCGGCGACCCTTTGTGGGGTTCCATCCTATCCATCCGGCCATCGGTATTTTCAATGGAATGGGTACCAAGGGTTGCTCCCTGGCGCCTTTTTTTGCACCGCAACTGGTACAACATATTCAGCATCAATCACCACTGCAACCCGAAGCCGATGTAAAGCGATTTAAACGCGTATTATCGAAATAATGCAACTCTTTTATATTTTTGCACCCGGCTTCGCCTTGCGACCCCTACCAGTCGGGGATTGCGAAGCTTTAGCAAGGTCTCCTATTATTAAAATCTAAAATCATTAACTGTGGGGCAGGAATCAAAAGACTTATATGTTATACCAGCCAAATTCCGCAAAATGGAGAACTTGCATATCTTGTTCTGGCTGGTAAAAGATATTTGCTGGTGTATGATTTTTAAGGCGCTGGGCATTGCCATGATC
>DASUVL010000513.1:0-13728 GCA_036379015.1 Niastella sp. | reverse complement strand
AATAGCGCAGCGCTTTTCTCTCGCCATCATAGGCTTTACCAAGCGAATTTCGTGCACTGGCAGAAAGACTGGTAGTATCCTTTTCCCACAGGTAATTATGTTCCTTGCCGAAAATGCGGGTGGCCGATGTACTTAACAGGGTGGTTACCTTATCAAGCAATTGGGCTGTTGTAACCGCATTGGAAGACACCTGCGTTTGCAAATGGTTGATCGACGCCAGGGCATCCTTTAATTTTTTAGTGGAGCCGCGAAACAATTCACGCATTCCTTTTAATTGCGGCAAAAACTGTTGCTTTAATACCGAGTCGCGCCACACCTGACGTATAATGGTATCCCCTACCAGCGTTTTCGCACTGTTGCGCAGCTCAATTAATCTGTTCTCGGTACTATCCAGCATTTGGCGGTCTTCTTTACAAACCAACTGAATATTCAGCAGAAGCGTTCTAAATACCTGGAGGTTGCGCAAATTGAGGGCGGCGCTGTTGTTAAGTACATTGTCTTTTAAAACCGCCAGCATGGAGTCAGTATCTGCCAGCTTTTCTTTTATCATTTTTACCTGCAGGCCCAGTTCGCTTTTGTTCGAGACATTATTCAATATCAGGTACGTTTTCTCGATCTGTAACTGAAAATCACTGGTGGTAAGTTTTGCGGAGTCGGCAAACAATTCTCTAAGCGCGTTTCCCCTTCTACGGACCGAATCGGGCTGTTTTCGCGTCGAATCCGGCTGTTGCCGCGTCGAATCTGCTATATTACGGGGAAGACGTTGATTACGGCTGGAATCCTGCGCCCATACGGGGCACACGAATACCAAACCCATCATCAGGATGACCAAACGGCCAATAGGATTTCTCATGAATACTGGTTTTTTGCGCTGCTAAGCTATAAAAACTTATCAAAAAAGCTAGTATTATGATGTTAATCAGGCTGGTGCTGCGTTTCGACCCTTTCCCGCACAAGCGGAACTCAGGGCAAGCCCGTTCAACGTGATGCCACGCCCCTTTCCCGCAAAGCGGGACGCAGGGCCTAAGCTCCGTTAATACTTCATCAGCAGTTTCAGCAACTTCCTGTCGAGCTTATGCCCCTGCCAGTTGTCATACGTCACATCGGTCCTGTTGCTATCGAGCACGCCGAAATCGCCGATAAAGTTCCATAGGGCAAAGCCGATATTGTTTTTTGATAAAATATCCAATACGTCATTGAACCAGGCCAGGAATACCGGATGAGGCGTTTTGTTAAAACAACCGCATTCGCCGCAATGCACGCCCACGCCTTTACCAAGCAGTTCCTTCCAGGGCTGATAATATTTTTCCAGCATGCCTCTATTCGTCACTTCATTGCCTGTTTTGCCAGGCCATTGTGGTATGGGCATATGTTCCGGATCGGGGTTGGCCCAGGACGCTTTAAAATGCGAAATACTGAAGGGATAATAGCCACGGCAACTTTGGTGAATGGGCAGATCTGCCAGTTCCGGCACAGGGTCAGTACCGCCCAAATTGCCATCGGCAATAACGAGGTGTTGGGGATTTTCTTTATGTATGACTTCCAGGGCGCCTACTGCAATTTTACGGTAGAGGTCGGCCGGAACAGCCGACATGCGAGCATTCGGATCGTTGATATCATTGCGCAACGCGGGTTCGTTCAGCAGGTCGAAGCTGATCTTTTTTGATGATACATTTTTATACCGCTTAGCCCACATGCCCCAGTGATAATAGAACGCGTTTTGTGCCGCTTCATCTTTCCATAAATTGAACGGTTCATGAAAACTGGCATTGATGCAATAACCCGGAGCCCGATGCAGGTTCAAACTTACATGCATGTTATACTTATGTGCCCAATGAATGATGGTATCAATAGCATTTACCCGCTGTTCATCTATATGATATACTTCTTCCGGAGTAATATTCCGGCTGCGATCGAATTTGAGGTAAGTAGGATACGACACCGGCAACCGGATAAAATCGAAGCCCCAGTCGTGCATCCATTTAATATGTTCTTCGGTAGTAGCATGTTGAAAGGGGACGGGATCAGCCAAAAAGAAATCGAGCAAATTGAATCCTTTCCATTTAGGCAGTTTGTTTTTGGTAGGAAGCGGATTAGTACACCATGACAATCCTGTAGCCGAAGCCCCCGCTACCGCTAATAGCCCTGCATTTTTTACAAACGACCTCCGGTCCATATTATTCTTTTTATAACCGCTTGCTTAAAATATCGTACCGGGTTAAAAAAAGCTTGAAATAGATTAAATTATCATATTATCGTTTATCAGGGGGCATAACACCGCACGGCAAATACGGCCGCAGGCACATCTGCAGCAGGATGCTCCACTTCAATGATCAGGCGCGAGGTAGTAACCGGTTCGGCCAGTGAAATTCTGTTACGCGTTTGATAGTTATCAGCTTTCTCTGCAACCACATTTCCGGCATCGTCTATTATGCGATAATTTCTTACACAAAAAGGCATTACGGTTTCGGGATGTTGCATCAGCACAGATTCCATCGGATGATCGTAATCTGTATCAAAAAACAGATCGATACTACCGATCGTTTGCGGTTGCTGCCAGCTGAGCGTAAGTTGTGGCGCGGGATCGTTCCAGTCGGCCACCCATGCATTCGGTGTGTTTACCGGCCGGTCGATGCCATTGCGGATGTTTTTCGCATTGAAACAGGATAATCCCGCCGGATATTTAAAAGCAATGTTGTGTCCCTCAGGACGCCGCTGCGGGCACCAGAATTCAAACGCATCCATACCAATATCTGCCGGCGGTGTTTGTTTACCGTAATTAGAAACAGCTTTATTAATGGTATTGAACACCGATAACAATCCGGTTACCCTTTTACGGGAATAATGCAGTTCAATTAGTGGATTTTTTATGAACGTGATGAATGCATAGGCGGGCGATTTCATGACCGCATCGAATTTCACTTGTAAACAATTACGTCCCGGTTGTATGTGCAGAGTTATGGAAGCTACCGTGATATCAGGGGTGTGATTACCGGCTTTGCTGCTGATCCGCAGATCTACCTGCAAACTGGTTGCAACACCGGCCTGTGCATGAAATACAAATGGCTCTATTTTCCCTTCGGCCACCGGCACCATTTGCGCCACCGACAGGTTCAATGGTTGCAGGAAATCACTCTCGGGCAGTTCGGTAAGCACCAGTTCGCTCGAGGCCGTAATGGTTGCCTGCTGCACCAGGTCGTTAAAATTTTGCAAACTCAGCCCGGGAATATACTGCCCCGAATGCAACAGCCGGTTTTGTAAAGTTTGTATAAGATTATATTGGGCTATTGTGGCAGGAAGTATATTAAACTCTGTACATAGTGCCGCCGCCATGCCTACCGCCTGTGAGGCATAAGCCGCGGTAGCCATAACCCGGGTTGAGCCAAAGGCCACATGGGAAGCACTGATCAGCCGGCCGCCCAGGAACAGGTTGCTTATATTCTTGCTGTACAAACTTCGGAAGGGTATCTGATAAATGCCTTTACTATGCCATTGATTGCAACCCGGTTTTTCGCTGAACACCCCATCGGCCGGATGCAGATCGATAGACCAGCCGCCATATGCAACGGCATCTTCATGGGTGCGCTGTTCAACAATATCCTGCTGTCGCATCATATAATCGCCTTCGAAACGACGGCTTTCCCGTTTGCCCGGAATGGTTCCTACCCACTCGAGGGTAAGATTGGCCGCTTCGGGAAAATTACCTGAGTTCTTGATATAGTCCCACACGCCGTATATCACTTTCCATAGTTCCCACTTGATCTGTTCTGTATCATGCACCGTATCTAACCGGCCGCCATATTCGATCCACCATAATTTACAACCGAACTCTTTTGCATTGAACGAATTAAAGCGCGGGATCTTCGTGATGTCTTTTAATGCAAAAGCAGGCGGTACAAAATTCACGGGCCGCCCGGTGTCTTTGCTATAGAAATACAGAGTATGGCCGAGCAATTCACCATACTCCTTATTAGGTGCGAATTTTTCTCCAAACTCCTCACTGCTTTCTGCTCCCATCCGAAACGCAGCGCCTGACAGAAAGCCAACTACCCCATCACCCGAGGCATCACAGAACAAAGGTGCGCTCAACGTGTATTCCGTTTGATTCTGGCTGCAAAAAGCCTTCACAGATCCAATGGTAGTTTCATTCTTTTTATCAACATGGTACACGGCGGTGTTGAGCAGCAGGGTTATATTGGGTTCGGCAATTACCTTATCGAGCAGTATCATGTCGAAGATCACGGGATTGCCTTCCGGATTGCGATACGTGTTTTCTACCAGTATTTCATCTACTACGCCACCTTCACGCGCCCAGCGGTTGTTGTTACCCATATGTGATGTAGCACCCAGTATCCACAACCGCACTTCACTACTGGCATTGCCGCCCAATACGGGCCGGTCCTGCACCAATATTACGGAGCATCCTTCCCGGGCAGCAGTAATGGCGCAACATACACCGGATAAACCGCCGCCGGTTACCACCAGGTCAGCCTGAATTGTCTTATTTACAAAAGAACGCTTGCCTGTACTGTTATCAACTTTCATCGTTATATCAAATTATTAGTTAGAATAAAGTTTTCGGCCCTTCGACTCCGCTCAGGGCGCATGGGTCAGTATCACAAACCCACCGGGTTGAACAACCGATAGCTGAATGCCCTCGCCCTGCACAGGCATTTTCAACTGCTGGCATTCGCCCGGTTGCAGGGTATTCAGTTTTATGGTAGTATTTCCGTATTGCACCTGGTAGTTCCTGAGTATGCGTGCCGGAAAATCGGCTCGGGCTGTTACCAGTACCGTTAGCTGCTCACCTTCTTTCTTCACTGTTTGTATAATAACAGGTGCAAACTCCAACTGCAGGGCTGTATAAGACGGTCGCAATTGTCGTTGCGGCGTAACCAGTCCCCATGCGCGGTAACCATCTGCATTGGTGCCGGGGTAACGGCTCAAGTAATCATTCAGCGACCACACCGAAGCGCCCGCGAGGTAATCGCAGCGGCGAAAATCCTGCAAGGCCTTGTTGAAATACTCCATGCGATTTTGTTCTGTATTTCTTTCTGTAGCCCGCATGCCGAACTCACTAACGTAAATAGGTTTACCAGGATAAATTGCATGAATGTGTTCCAGGTTCTTTAGGTGATTGCTATACACATTGGCGCTGATGAAATCAACATATTGCGAAGCTTCGTCTTCTGGTTTCTTTACATAATCGCGCCATACATTAAAACTGGCAAAAGTGATCAACCGCGTAGTGTCGAGTGTTCTTACAAAACCACGCATGTCTTTTACCCATGCCTGTCCTTCGGGTGTTTGTGACTCAAATTCATTACCCAGACTGTACGCTATGACACAGGGATGGTTCCAGTCGCGCTCGATCATTTCCTGCAACTGCGATTGAAATTTGCTGCGCATAACCGTATCGGCCATTTGCCTGGGCGTCATCTGCCAGTTCCCTGCTTCTGCAATGATGAGCAGGCCCATACTATCAGCCTTGTTGAGTAGTGTTTCGGAAACAGGATAATGACTAAGGCGGCAGAATTCCATACCGGCCTGTTTCATCAACTTGATATCTTTCTCCAGCACATCAGCGGGATCGATCGATCCATACCCCGGATAATCGAGCGGCCGGTTACAACCACCCAGGCGGATAGGTTCTCCATTCAATAAGATCTGTGTGCCCTTTACTTCCACCTTTCTGATACCAAAGGTGCTGGTCAGCGTGTCATTATTACAAATGACTTCAGCGGTATACAAATGAGGGTCATCGGGATACCAGCGTTTTACATCTGCAGCAGACAACTTTCCTTCCAGTATTACCATCGTACCTCCATTGGCCGCCATCACTTTAGTAACCGGCTTATAACGAAACGCCAACTTTTGTTTACCATAGTACATATTGGTTATAAAAGAGGCTGATACCGTTTGTGGGGTACGGTTATTTATCATGGCTTTTATCCTGATCAGTGCCTCTCCTTTTTTGTTTTCCGCATCGGCCATTACCTGTAACCGTTGTATAAACACCGGCGGACGAACAATCAACTGTACCGGCCGGGTAATACCGCCATAGTTCATCCAGGCATATAATTGTGCCGCATTGGCCGGGCTATTGGCATCAGTCGTTTTCGCACCCGGGATCGTAGTCGTATCCCATTCATTGTTCACCGCTAACGACAAGCGGTTGTTACGCTGCAGGTAATCAGTAATATCTATTTCAAAAGGCGTATAGCCGCCTTCATGGTTACCCGCTTTTTTACCATTGATCCACACTGCTGCCTTATAGAATACAGCATCAAACCGCAGGTAAGTTCTGTATCCGGCAGGCATCGACGGCGCCGCAAACTGTTTGAAATACCAGGCGGTGCCTGTATAAAAAAAATAGCGGGGATCTACCGAAAAACAATGCAGCACCTGCACCTTGTCCAAAGGACCGGTAGCAAAATCGGTAGCATACCATCCGCTTCCCTCGCCTGCTTTCATAGGGTCCAGGGCAAAGGTCCACTGGCCATTGAGCGCAACAGTGCGAACAGGTTGTGCCACCATACAAACCGGTAGCAAAACCAGCAGCAACAAGGTGTAGTATGTTCTTTTAATCATAATGCTTAGCGGGTTTTATTGCCCAATGCTACTTTATTGCTTTTCTGAATATGACCATGTACATCAACCAGCGATAGCTGAAAGGTTACCGGCGCATTTTCCGGCACAGGAACCGTGAATTCAAACGGATAAGCTGTATCAACGATCTGCTGTTCTTTGCCATCAATGCCAGCGTAGGTCAGCGATACCTGGCTGTACAAATTATCATCGTCTTCGAGGTACACAAAAAGCCGGCGATCGTATTCACCCAATTGAAACAGCATGGCATGCGCGTTACCCGCATCGAGTTTTATATAATCATTATAACACGCGGCATCTGTCGACAACAATCTTTCCTGGAAAAATGACTTTGTTTGTACCGGCGTAACAGCGATGGCTGTTATTCCATTGGCAGCAACTTGAACAGTGAAACTGCTGTCTTTCAAAACCGGCTTTTGTTTATCGGTATAACATACGATGTTGCTATTGCGCGACAGGGTGACCCAACCAGGATTCAGCGTTACCTTTGCCGTTACCCGCTTATCAGATTGATTGGTAAATGCCAGCAGCAATTGATCGCCTGTACGCGCGGCTATATAATTCAATTCCGTATTATCAATTTTTAGCAACCGGGCAGGCATCCAAAGCTGCACATCCTTCTGTGTATAGAAATTGCCCTTTTGCATCCCATACATATTATTCTGCAGGTAAGCATACCCTTCAATATATTCTGTAGGAAAACGGATGCTGCCACGACTGCGCACGAAAGCATCGGTTACCAGGTAATCGAGCAGCATGGAAGCCATGGGCAGAATATGATTGTAGTGAAAAGAATTTACGCTTTGATCATTATGTTCGTGCAGTGGAAAATCAATCTTTTCATAAGCGGTCGTTCTTTCGGTATTGATGTGATAACCAGGAAAGCTTCTATACCGGCCGATTACAGCGGCCTTCGCCACATTCACCAGAAATGTATCTCGGGTATAATACCCCAGTCGCAGCATCCAGGGCGCGTAGTTGGCCATAAAGATGCCGCGGTGACCGGTGGCCGTGCCCGAAGATTCCGGCGTTAAACCGATCTCAGACAAACGCCAGGCAGGCGCCTTTTCTTCGGGATAATACATTTGTTTGTGCCCTTTTGATTTCAGGTACCAATACATTGGCGCTTTACCGTCTTTGTTCACGGTGATGAGGCTGTCGGGTATCCGGGGACACATCCAGGTAAACTGGCAATAATTGCGGGCGCCCTCGTGTGCGGCAGCCAGGTATTTTTGATCACCCGTTATTTCATACAATTGCAGGAACTCTATCCACCGGCCGGTAAACGTTGGCCAGAAAAAATAACTGCCCTGCAGGGTATCATTAAACGCTGTTTGCGGTGTGTTGATCCGCTGTTGTAAATATTTGTCCGCACCTGTAATTGCTGTTTGCAGGAAATCTTTATCTCCTGTAGCCTTGTACAGCATCATGGCGTTGATCCAGTTCTTCCCATTTTCTTTATCATTCATATTTCGCACCCTGGCATTGTTATATTCCTTTTGCGCCATTTGCAGGTAGAACCCGTTCTTCCGGCCAAAGGCATTATACAATGCTACCAGTTCCGACAAGGGTGCAATGGGGCCTTTTAACTTGCGCGACGGACTTTGGATCTTTTGGGTACTATCTAAACTGAACAGGAACTTCTCCCGCGATAGCATGAATTCCATCAGGGGATACGCCCGCGTTTCAAACATCACCGAATCATCCCGTACGAGCGCCAGCTCCAAGGGGTTCAGACTGGATACGTTTTTAACCGCACCGGGCACATCGGTTGAGTAAGCGCACCCTTTTAAGCTGTCTATAAACCAGGCATATTGCGACAATGAGTAATCGACTATATTATCCAAAGCGGTATTGAGTGAGGCGATATCGTTGTGCCGGTAATTGCCGAAACCAAACAGTTCTTGTGCTATCTTTTGATACGTACCGGTGATGCTGTTTGCTTCGGTCACGAGGTATAATGAAAAATCGAATGTTGCGCCGGCTGGCAACTGCGATAAATAACCGCCCGGCAAAGGAGCATAAATTTGTGGCTGCAACAACTGTTTTTCATTCAGCAACGATACCCCAAACCGGCTGTTGTTTAATACCGGCAATGGTTGAAACGGGATCTGCTCAGGCGATGCAAGCACCCCAATGGTATTGGCGCCATCGTTTACCAGCGTAGCCGGCAACGTGGCCATAAATGCAGGCGTACAATACGCCGCATCGGGAAAACGCTTTTCCTGCCAGATCAGCGGTTGCCAGATGCCTGCTGCTTTATCCTGATCAAAAGCAGGTGCACCCGTGTAACCAACACTATAGTATCCGGGTCGTAATGCCCTGAAAGCATATTTCAATAAGGGATATGGCTTTGTACTGGTGATCAGCAGCGCGGTTAATACGAAGTTTTCATTGGCAGGAAAAATGAAAAAGATCGTATCGCCTTTTTGTTTCACTTCATTTGCCTGTAACTCCGTTCGTTCGCCTGCATTAAAAATATTGGCGGTTCGCCAATCGGCTTTTGTTCGCAAAATGCGATCATCGAAACCATCCCCCGCCATGGAGGCGTTCACTTTCTTTTGTTTGAAATCGGCTTTTGTGCTATCGCTTACTTTCCAGGTAAGCACATTGTAATCTACCTTCTTTATACCGGCCGGCTTTAAAGCCATCCCGGGATCGGTGGCATTATACAGCACTACAAAAGAAGGTGAAAATGTATAGGCATGTTGTGCACGGGTAATTACCACCTTGTTGTACTGCAACTGCACTGGCGCTTGTGATTGAGCTATCATAACAAGCCAACAGCAACAGATCATTATCCCGCAAAACTTACCCCTGCTATGTATCATTATTAGTTATTCGCTTTTTATTTGAATTACTAATCCACCCGTTGGCGGTAGATTGAATTGTTTGGAAACCGAAGCATGCAATACGGTGGTATTACGCATAAATCCCTTATCGCCGGGAGCATCTGAAACCACTGTCGCTTTTAATTTTTTGTTTTTGGGCAGAAAAGATGGCTGCAGATTAAAAGACACTGCGCTATCGGTTCCATTGATCACCGCTATATACCAATCATTTCCTTTTCGCCTGGCAAAAGCAGCCAGTGCGCCGATCGCACTGCCGGGCAGCACCCTGGTCTCGTCCCAGGTAACCGGTAATGTTTGCAATAAAGGAAGTATGGGTGTGAATGTTTTATTGTGCAATAAGGCAACCGGGTTTTCTGCCACACACTGAAAAGGAGAATTGAAAAGGTATAACAAAGCAAGCTGGTGCGTATAGGTGGTGTTGGCCCTGTTACTAAAGAAACCGGGCGTATAATCGCCGTGACCACATAGAAACCGGGTAAAGGGCAACGCTGCGTTATGCCAGGCCGGTATAGGTTCTTTCATGATATTCAGTTCCATACCACGAATGCCTTCACGTGTCATTTCGTTGGGCCAGGTAACGCTTTCACCTGTTGGCGCCTGGCAACCATGAAACACCACCATCAGCTTACGCCTGGCGGCTGCTTTCAGTAAACCAATTTCAAAATTGATCCATGTTTTGGCTTCGCTGTTCATAAAGTCGGTCTTAATGCCAACGGCGCCGGCCAAACAAACGCTATCGAGAAACCGGTCGCGCTGCATGGTATCGAGCAGATCTTTGGAATGTTTCCAAACCCATACACCTACGCATTTCTCTTTTGCATAGTTGCACAAACGCTCCAACTGTTGCCATTTGTTGGTCCATTTACTTTCCCATCCATCATCTATCAATGTATATTCAAAATGCAGGGCGCTGGCAGCGTCGATAAATTGTTTTTCTTCGGCAGGTTCCAGGTAATGGTCATTCCGGGTTATCCAGCTCCATACAGCTCTCCCTGGTTGTATATACTGTTGATTTGTAAAAAGCACCGGATCTGGTAGCGGATTCAGATCTTCAATGATCATATTATTTACCAGTTCGTGCAGATTGTTTGCATATAATATCACCCGCCAGGGCGTGTGGAATTTGGGTGGAACGGTAAAACCGGTAGTCGCCTCGGTAAAATTTACCTGCAACATATTATTGCCAACGGCTTTAAACCGCATACCGCTGTAATCAACCAGAGCCGCTTCTGTCAGGGCCATGTATTTGTTGGAAGGCAACTCTACAACGAGTGGTTTTCCCTGGATGGGCCCCTGGCTCGACACATGTGGTAACTGACTGGCTGTTGTTCGCATCCACAGTCCGGCATATGATTTTAGTTTCCAGTCATTGTTCCTTTCAAAGAACCACACGGCACAGTCAGCCGGCAATGAAAAGCTGGTCAGTTCCTGCTGCACGGTGGTGTTGTCATCTGTTGCCGGCAAATACCTGAATGCACATCCCTGGTCAAATAACCTGAACTCAATGGTATCGGTGCTGTTGGTTTGTTGCACCGTGATTGTATAACCATTGCAATGATTCACCGCCCTGCTGTTATTGATGCGGGATGAACGGATTTCATTAACGATGTAGGTGCGATGGATGGCAAGCTGGCTGACATTCACGCCTATTGTCCTGTTACTGATCTGCAAACCCATGGGGGCAGGCGCCAGCAGCATGGCTGCACCGGCCTTTACGCCATACATCAGGCTTCCGTTGTTCAGGAACACGGTTGCGGATATTTTTTTATTGGGACTTTGCAGCAACAAAGTATCCGCCGCATGGAGTACGGAAAAGAATTTTAGCAAGCATATGGTAAGCAATAAACGCATGTATCAATTGTCAAATGTACCCTGGCAGCCGGCTTACCTGCAAAGGTTTTGTTACAAAAAAGATCCGGGAATGTTCCCAATTTGTGGGAATGTTCCCAATTCACTCATCTCTTTACTGACTTACCACATTGGTACTGTTGGTAACCTGTATATTGGATGTTAGTGTTCTTATTTCACCTGAAAACCGGTTGTTCTGGATAGTACAGGCATTGGTACGATCGAGAAAAATGCCGTAATGCGTACCGGATAATGGGAATGTTGTAATATCACTGATAAAACTATTGTTCAAGACCTTACTTGTAGAGGCATTAAACAACGTAATACCATGCTGCGCCAGGTTCTTAACGGTATTGCCGGTAATGAACATATTGGCATGCTGCCGGTTTGTAGCTATGGAGTCCTTATAACTGCTACCAACCGGTACGATCTTGTGAAACACCACCTGTATTGATCCGGCTTTCATCCCCAGGTCATCAAATCCGCAATTCTGAATATCATTATTCATGATCCATGCATCGCGGCTATACAAGCCATTCGTCCACGAAGCCGCTTCATTATAAAACGCCACGGCCGGCGATGAACACCGGTAATACCTGTTATTGCTGACCATGCCTTTGGCCGACCTGATAATAGAACCCCGCCCACGAATAGTGAACAGGTTATCATGGATCATAAACTTTTCATTGCGTAGCGACACATTGTACAATTGCACGTTCTGTTGCAGATCGGCAAGACCGATATCGATGATAGCGGCGTAGTCTGCAGCCGGTATGGCCGGCGTAAAATTGATCGTGTAGTTACCGCCGCTATTGATCACCGTATCCACCACATACGCCGGTTCAGAGACAAAACCGGTTTTCGGAATGTATATTTTGAATGTATGCCCTTTAACCAGGTTCATAAAAGTGGGCTTTACCGTTATACTGCTCGTGCTGTTCTTCATCATTACAAACATGCCTTTATTATACAGCGCCACCCCGTCATCGGCATTGCCCACAAAGGAGCAATTCTCTATCCATGGGCCAATCAGATTAGCGCGACAATGCACGCCGTCGGCATTGGCAGATACATATCGTGTAGTATCCTTCAAGGCTGACTGGCAATTCAAGACTTTCATTTCACTGCCTTCATAGGAATAATAACATCCTATCGGGCTGGCGTAATTGATAACGCTGTCGCAAGTAATATCTACACAATTATAAGTGCTTACAAACGAGCCCACACTATCACGTGCTACAATGGCCAAAATATCCCCCACCGCGAAATACTGACCGGATGTTGATCCGGGATGAACAATATGATACTGATACGGATCAATATCAAATAAAGGCGTTACATCACCAACACCAAGCCCAAACACATTCCGGGGCACCTTTTTTAAACTGCCGCGATTAGCCGGATCGAGTAGAAATGCCCATGACCAGTGATCGGTAAAAGATGGATTATTAAAAATGTCAGGATAATACGCATTGGTTTGTCCGGCCACCTGCCTTAACCGCACCCGTACATCAAGCGTATTGGGATTGGCGGTGTTTACCTGGATAACATCGAGCAAAGCATGTGGCAAAGGGTCCCAGTCGACTGTCAAACGGCGGATGGTTACGCGGTTTGAATTACGCAGCTTGATAAAACCCGTTTGCGGATGGTTGCGAATAATGATGTTGGCATTATTGCCTTCAATGATAAGGTCGTTCACGTTGGCCGTATCAATAGCGAACTGGCCGGTAATACCGGCATCGAAAATATAGGTAGCGCTGGCAAGCTTTACCACGGCAGGGGTATGACTGATGGCCTTGCGCAAGGTATCTTTAAATGCTTTCAGCGTAGCACCTGCAGGAATAGTGTACACGTTGACCGGGGCCGCAAGAATATATGTAAAGCGTGATGACCAGGCGCTGCTGTCTGTAGCGGTTGTATCGCGTGCCCGCACCCGCCAGTATACGTTGCCCGCAGGCAATATTTTTACTGGCACAAAACGGGTGATATACAGGTACTGCCGGCTGACAAGCAGCTGCGTAAAACCGGTATCAGTCGCCAGTTGGATATCATAACTGTAAGCGCCGGTAACGGTAGACCAGGAAAAACCTGGATTACGTACATAACCGGTGCTGCCATTGCCGGGTGCTGACAATACCGGTTTATTCAATGCCTGTGCATGATAAGCGATACTCATCTGCAGCAGGCAAATGATGACAAGGAATGGTTTGTTTTTTTTCATATGAAGCAATGTTAATGGCTAGTGAGGGAGAACCGGCGTTCCACATAACAAGATCTTGCCCAAATACACCACTGTTCTGTTGTACCGTTCAGGATTCGCAGTAATATCACTTAACTGTTTTTCGCCCAGCATGCTGCGTTTATCGGCTCTTACAGCGGATATTTTCATAGTCACCGTATGCAAACCGGGCTCCACTTT
>DASUVL010000512.1:0-8065 GCA_036379015.1 Niastella sp. | reverse complement strand
TGCATAAAACCTGTTGCCGGCTCATGATATCGCTTCCGCAGCCTGCGCAGTGATGCGGAATAAAAAGGTGTAATAAAGGATGTAATGCGTTTTTAAGCATGGTAGCTGATTGTTGCTACTGCTCAGGCCTCTTGAAAATATTGAATATTGAATGATGAATATTGAAATTGTATTTCCTTCAACATTGGAAATTGAACATTCAATATTTAAAACAGGTACTGGTAAACTTCTTCTACCCGGCCCATAGGAACTACTTCAATATTAGCCGCCGACTTGTTGAACGGCTTTTGGCCGTACCGCGAAATAATGATCTTTTCAAAACCCAGCTTTTCGGCTTCGGCTATCCGTTGTTCTACCCGGTGAACGGCCCGTACTTCTCCGCTTAACCCTACTTCGCCGGCAAAACAAACATGCTGCGGCAAAGGAACATCTTCATACGAGCTTAACAGCGCGCACAGAACAGCCAGATCGATGGAAGGGTCTTCCACCTTCAACCCGCCCGCGATATTGAGGAATACATCTTTTACGCCGAAATGAAAACCGCCTTTCTTTTCTAACACGGCCAACAGCAATTGTAACCGACGCAGATCAAAACCCGATACTGTTCGTTGTGGCGTACCATAAACCGATTGAGTAACCAGCGCCTGTACCTCAATAAGCAGCGGACGCATGCCTTCAATGGTGGCTGCAATGGCAATACCGCTTAAATGATCTTCCTTTTGCGTCATCAGGATCTCGCTGGGATTGGTTACAACGCGCATGCCGTCGCCCGTCATTTCATAAATGCCCAATTCTGATGTACTGCCAAACCGGTTCTTAATGGTTCTTAAGATGCGATACGCATAATGCCGGTCGCCTTCGAACTGCAATACCGTATCAACCATATGCTCCAGTATTTTGGGGCCGGCAATGCTACCATCTTTTGTAATATGACCGATCAGAAATACCGGTGTATTGGTTTCTTTGGCAAAGCGTTGAAACTCTGCGGCTGATTCCCTGATCTGGGATATACTTCCGGGTGACGAATCAATATAAGGTGACTGAATGGTTTGAATAGAGTCAACAATAACCAGATGTGGTTTTAATTTTTTGATCTCCTGGAAAATAGTCTGCGTTGACGTTTCTGTAAGCAGATAGAAGTTATCGTTCTGGATCTTCAAACGGTCTGCACGCATTTTTATCTGCTGCTCGCTTTCTTCACCACTGATATATAACACTGTTTTGTTCTGTAACTGCAAACCATTTTGCAAAAACAATGTTGATTTACCAATACCAGGCTCTCCAGCAATTAATACAACGCTGCCGGGCACTATACCACCGCCAAGTACTCTGTTTAATTCCGCATCTGATGTAGTTATACGTACCTGCTCACTGCTTATGATGGAATGTAATGCAATGGTGCGGATCGATTTTGCATCTTCATTGTAATCATCCCATCCATTTTCTTTTTTTATCAAAGGTTTGGAAATAACTTCTTCAACAAAAGTATTCCATGTACTGCATGATGGACATTTTCCAACCCATTTAGCACTTTCATATCCGCAATTAGAACAAAAGAATGCTGATTTAACTTTAGCCATGCGATAAAGTTAATAAAAACCACGAGGGTTACTAAAGTAGTGCGTTAAAACAGCTGTTCAAAAACCAGGATGATAATGTTTGAACCCATGTGGTGCATGAATTGATGTTATAAAAGTTGGTAAAGGTTTAAAAACTGCGTTGAGGGTGCATGATAGTTATGAACAATCAACGATGTTATACCGATGTTTTTTGAACGATAAAAAGGCGGGAAAAAAATGACAAAAAAGGGGTAAAAAATGGGGGGATTTTTTTAAAAGTAAAAAGGCCAACATTACTGTTGACCCTTTACTTACTAACCCATTAAATTCTTGCACTAAATTACAAATAAGCGCCACATAACAAAATTATTTTTTGGGGTTGTGAATAAATTCCAAAAGGGTAAAAGCGATTAGCCGGTTTAGCAATTTAGTGCCGTAATACATTGATTATCAAATTTTAATAGAATTTTAAGAGAATTGAAACAAGCCTCGTGATAAAATGTCAGCCCCCCGCGATTATACGCTAACTAAATGACAAAAAGGCCCCTGATTTCTGCCGAAAAATGACGTAAAAAGTACTCAAATTTCGTGGTAACTGATTTGATAGATTATTGTTATTAAAGATAAAGGAGGAGTAAAAAATGACACCATCAATTTTGTTGATTTCAATCGGTTTTTTGGTTATAAGTCTGCTGGTGTCCGGTGTGCTAAAAGGCAAATTTGCGAAGTACAGCCGGATCCCATTATCGGCTGGTTTAACAGGTAGCGAAGTGGCAATGAAAATGTTACGTGATAATGGTATATATGACGTAAAAGTAGTATCTACCAATGGCTTTTTAAGTGACCACTACGATCCGGCTACTAAAACAGTCAACCTGAGCGCAGACGTTTATAACGGTATTTCTGTAGCTGCAGCCGCCGTAGCCGCCCACGAATGCGGTCACGCTGTGCAGCATGCCACTGCATATCAATGGTTAACGTTGCGTAGCAAGCTGGTACCGGTAGTGATGTTTAGCTCAGGTATTGTGCACTGGATACTGCTGCTGGGAATAATTATGGTAAACGCCTTCCCGGCCCTATTGCTGATCGGGATTATACTTTTTGGTCTAACTACCTTATTCTCAGTAATTACGCTACCGGTTGAGCTGGATGCCAGTAACCGGGCCCTGGCCTGGTTAAACCGCTCCAATATTACCAATGGGCGTGAATACCCCCAGGCCAAAGACGCGCTTAAATGGGCTGCCTTAACCTATGTGGTTGCTGCCCTGGCGTCTATCGCTACACTGGTACAATATATATTTATATTCCTGGGCGGAAGGAACAGGGAGTAAGGCCGTGAAAAGGTTCGCCTAAACTGACAGAACGGTAAAGTGGAATTCCGGGGTGGGCGTGTGCTTCTCCCGGCTTAAAAAAAGGTATAGTAAGTGGAAAGCCTTATATATCTACTATAAATAATATTGGTTAGTGACTATAAACCCCGCTCTACGGCGGGGTTTTATCATTTAAACCTTCCGAAAATGACTCTTACCGTAAGAACATTAATTGATTATGGATAAAAATCAGCGAAGTTATGAAGCATGTAAAAACAGGGTGTTCCCAAAGCAATCATGGTAATTTGGAGTTTTTCGCTGCACACTTATCGGTCATAAATGCACGGTTATTGGCAAAACTGCACACTTACCAACTTTTACTTTGTGGTATGTCTTTTAAAAATAATTTTGACTGTCTGATTCACTTTTTTCCCTACGCCTTTCTGGTTTTATATTCGATCGGGTAATTTTTTACCCGATCCTTTTTTTTATATCCCTTCTGCCAGAACTCGACCGGCATAAATTAGGTTAACTCTATATCAATTACCTGATATTTTTATTTTTCAGAATATAAATGTTCAGCCATTCAATAGAACCAGATGCTTAATGGACAATTGCTGCTGACCAGGTAAAAGTTGTAATAGCCCAAGATGCAAAAGAAAAGATATAACAGGAAGCGGTTTGAGGGCTATTTAACCTGCAGATAGCATTTGCCAGTATAAAAGAGATTGTCCCGGAGCGCAACCCGAAAGCCGGGGAATAGGTTCGTATTCAACCGCAATCATCTTTTTTGAGAAACAGCCCGAATATTGAGCACACTGCCGGTAAATTTATTACAGGTAACTATTGGGGATACCTGGTCTCCGTTGGAGTGGCCCGGGTATTTAGATGGGGAGAGCAAGGCTAAGAATATTGAATATTAAATATTGAAATGCCGAATGTTGAGGTGAGTTTTCACTTCATCATTGGTTATTGATCATTCAATATTCAATATTTACAGTTTTATTTCATCCTCATGCCTGTCGAAGAAGTGAAACTCGGTGAGGTGATAATTGGTGTTTTCCTTGATCTTAACCTTCTGGCCGTACTTCCATCGCCATTTCCATTGTTTTGATTTAAACATGTTGCCTTTGGTAAGGTAGGCATGCATAATGGGATGTACAACGAGAGTGAGGTCCTTATGCTGATGGGTAATGAGATAACTGAGATTCTTTTCAATTTCATCTTCCAGCAACAGGGTAGAAGATATTTTACCCGTTCCGGCGCAACTGGGACATACTTCCTGGGTATTGATATTTACCTCAGGTTTCATCCTTTGCCGGGTAATTTGCATAAGCCCGAATTTGGAGATGGGCAGAACGGCATGTTTGGCCCGGTCGGGACGCATACATTCTTCCATGGCCTCCAGCAGCTTCCTTTTGTTATCGGGCAGCTTCATATCAATAAAGTCTACCACAATAATACCACCCAGGTCGCGTAACCGTAACTGACGCGAGATTTCAGCAGCTGCTTCAAGGTTGGTTTCCAGGGCATTTTGCTCCTGGTTATTGCCAACGCTCTTATAACCGCTGTTAACATCAATTACGTGTAAGGCTTCCGTGTGTTCAATAATGAGGTAGGCACCACTGGGTAGGTTAACGGTTTTACCAAACGCGGCTTTTACCTGTTTGGTAATACCATACTGATCGAAGATGGGCAGGCCATTATGATAGTAGGAAACAATGTCGGCTTTTTCGGGGGCAATGCGCTGAATGTAGTTGCGGGTATCGTTGTAGATATTCCGGTCATTCACCACAACCCGGTTAAAGTCTTCATTCAACAGGTCGCGCAGCATACTGGTGGTTTTGGTTTGCTCACTCAGTATTTTGGCGGGTGCTACCGCTCCTCTCAGATTACCCTGGATGATTTCCCAGGTTTCTACCAGGGCAGCCAGGTCTTCGTGTAATTCGGCGGTATTCTTTCCTTCAGCTGCAGTACGAACTATTACCCCAAAGTTCTTGGGCTTAATAGCTTCTACTATTTTCTGTAACCGCTTTCTTTCTTCCGCAGAATGGATCTTGCGGGAAACGGCTACTATATCATTAAAAGGAGTGATTACAACAAAACGGCCGGGAAGAGAAATTTCGCAACTAAGGCGAGGGCCTTTGGCTGCGATGGGTTCTTTCAATATCTGGACCAGAATGTTTGGCTTACCGCTCAATACTTCGTTGATCTTACCGGTTTTTATAATTTCCGGTTCAACCTGGAAGCTCGCGAAATTAAAACCCTGTTGACCATTGTCAACAATAGCCAGTTGGGTAAATTTCAGAAGAGAGCGGGCATAGGGACTTAAATCAGTATAATGTAAAAAAGCGTCCTTCTCAAAACCTACATCAACGAATGCAGCATTGAGACCGGGGATGAGCTTTTTAACTTTTCCTAGATATAGATCGCCTACCGCGAAACTTGCATCCGTTTTTTCATGATGCAATTCCACGAGCTTTTTATCCTCCAATAGTGCGATTTCCACACCTTGGGGCGCTGCATTTATTATTAGTTCCTTATTCAAGCGTACTGTCTTTATACCGTCTAAACCATCTCATCACTACAAGGAAAGGTGCTGAAGAGGAATCAGTTGTCAGGTATCAGAATCATCGATGCAGGTAGCCTGTAATAAATGACAACATAACTAGATTCAGCGAAAGAAGGAAAAGGCCTCGCCTTATGGCGCGACCTTTTTCAAGAAGATAAAACTAGCGGTTCTTCTTCTTATGCCGGTTTTTTCTAAGTCTTTTTTTACGCTTGTGCGTGGCAATTTTATGACGCTTTCTTTTTCTACCACAGGGCATATTACACCAATGATTTGAAGATTAAATAATAATGTTTAAAATGTCTTTTACCGGAAAGGTTTAATTATTTATTACCTAGTAACTTAATACGTTCGTCTATTTCTTTAACTACATCGGCATTTTTAACATGCTTCTTACTCGTCTGATACCATTTCACTGCATTTGCCTTGTCGTTTTGCCGTTCGTAAGCTTCAGCCAGCATTAACATAGCTTCTATATTTTCCGGCTGGTGTTGCACTACTTTCAGCAGGCGGTCAATGGCTTTATCAAACTGACCCGAGATCATACCGCCTAAACCGAGCATAAATTGTGCATACATATTTTCCGGATCTCTCTCTGTTACCTCCCTGATCATCGTGATTCCCTGCATGGGTGACTCACTGATGTTCCCGAGAAGATAACAACTACCTAAGCCAATCTTCAAAGAATCGTTGTCCGGAGCCATCTGTAACGCCTTCTCAAATAACTCTTTAGCTTCACTTGCCATCCACCGCTGTAGCTCAGGATTTTCCTGGCGCCTTATACCCTCTAAAAAGAATTGGGCAGCAAAGGTGAGACTTTTTTGAGAATTTTCCAATTTAGCTACCTGTGCAGAATAATAACCGTAAGGAAGCAGCAAATGAGCCGAGTCTTTCCAGAAGTCGGCCAACTGTTTATACACCTTAATCTGCTGTTCTTTTACATCACCGCGCACGACTGCCGTTTCAAGCTGTGCAATCTGAGCCTGCTGGGCAGGGCTTAGTTGCTGCTTGGATGCTTCCAGAATGGTATTAAAACTTATTTCTTTTGTACCGGCTGCCGTTGCAACAGCACCAGGGCCTTTTTTAGGGGGAATGGTTTTGCCAAAAAAATAAATAAGACAAAGGAGAGCAACTCCGCTGCCCACCAAGATCAATTGTTGCTTTTTCAAGAATCAAATCATTTAGGCAACAAATTTACATCTCATCATCCGGGTTTGGCTGATCTTCTTTAACAGCTTGCAGTTTTTTAACTTCTGCAACAAATTCTTTGGCTGGTTTAAACGCGGGAATGTAATGTTCGGGTATATGAACCGCAATATTCTTTTTGATATTACGGCCAATTTTAGCAGCTCTTTTCTTAGTGATAAAGCTACCAAAGCCACGAATGTAGATGTTCTCGCCCTGGGCCAAGGTGTCTTTTACTTCCTTGAACATGGTCTCCAGCGTAACCAGCACATCAACCTTCGGTATACCTGTTTTTTCCGATATTTGGTTAACGAGGTCTGCCTTTCTCATGTCGCATGAATTTTTACGGGTTTACAAATTTTTATTTTTTTAAAAAATTTTCATAGGAATATCGAAGGCAATCTACACTAAATCAATTCTTTAATGAAATTAACTGTAAATTTTCACATTTGCAAGAAAAGTATAAACAATTGAAAATGAATTTTAAACAATTTCTATGCCTGTTTTTTGAGTAAAGTGATTCATTTTCACTATGTTATAGCCGATAATGTAGCTAAAACAAGTATTAGCATTTTTTTCTGTTTTTGGTAAAACACGCATCTATACGGTCATTTAGGGGTAAAAAATAACCTGTTGGTCGACCGAAATAGTATAAAAACGAGCAATTTTTACATGAAACCTGATTTTACGCGTAGGTTATTACAATGGAATAAGAGCAGTAACAAACGAGCAATGCCATGGAAAGGAGAAAAGGATCCATATAAAATATGGTTAAGTGAAATCATACTGCAACAAACAAGAGTAGAGCAAGGCTGGAGCTATTATGAAAAATTTATTGCTGCATTTCCAACAATACTTCATCTGGCGCGGGCAAATGAAGAAAAAGTTTTTAAAATGTGGGAAGGCCTCGGTTATTATAGTCGTTGTAAAAACCTGATAGCAACAGCCCGTAAAATTGCCAGTGAGTATAAGGGTAAGTTTCCCGCTACCTATGATGAAATACACGAATTACCTGGTATAGGGCCCTATACAGCTTCGGCTATATCTTCGTTTGCGTTTAATGCACCCTATGCCGTACTCGATGGCAATGTACAACGGATAATTGCCCGTTACTTTGGTATAACCACACCTATTGATACAACTGCAGGTAAGAAATTGTATCAAACCCTTGCCCAGTCATTGTTGCACCTTGATGAACCAGGCATCTATAACCAGGCTATTATGGATTTTGGGGCTGTTATCTGCAAGCCACAAAACCCCTTGTGCAGTGATTGTGTTCAGAAAAACGAATGTGAAGCATTTAAGCAAAATGTGGTAACACAACTACCGGTAAAACAAAAAGCCCTCACACGCAAAGAGCGTTGGTTCTATTACTTTATCATAGAATACAAAGGCAAATGGTATATACGCCAAAGAACAGGTAAGGATATATGGGAAAATTT
>DASUVL010000511.1:0-2305 GCA_036379015.1 Niastella sp. | reverse complement strand
AGGAATTATGAAGAAAGGACTCTACCGAAATTGGAAGGCTTCTATAAGGAAAAAAAACTGACGCCCTCGTATGACAAGGTTACCCTGCAATTATATTATCAATTTATTTCGTGGTGCCATACATTGGACCTATCCGATAACAGCATTGGTACATACATAAAGTGCTGGCGGCGCATGGGCCAGGTGGCGCTGGCGCAGGGGAAGCACAGTAATTTAATATTTGAAAACGAAGAATTTGCTATTCTTAAGGAAGATACTGAGGATATATATCTCGACGAGATAAAGATAAAGGCGCTGTCCGATCTGAAATTGGTCAGCGGCTACGAGGTGGCACGCGACTGGTTCGTATTGGACTGCTACTTAGGGCTGCGGGTGTCGGATCTTCGCCGGGTGTCTATGGCCGATTTTGCCGGTGAGTATTTTCAGTTCGTTAATCAAAAGACCGGCGCCCAGGTAGCGATCAAGATTAACCGGATTGTTAAAGCTATAATTAAGAAGTGGAAAGGCCTGCCGCCTCCCATATCAGATGTCAAGCTGAATGAATATATTAAAGAGGTAGCGAAGTCGGCAAAGCTCAAAAAGAAGTTTATATACAAGATCACCAAAGGTGGCACCCTGGTTACCGAAACGCTGGAAGAATGGCAGATGGTAAGCTCTCACACGTGCAGGCGATCGTTTATAACCAACCTTTTAAAAATGGGGTTCGCGCACGCGCATGTCATGAAATTAGCAGGGATCAAACGGTATGAAACGTTAATGAAGTATTTTAAGCAGTCCGCTGAGGATGTGGCAGAGGAAACCGGTAAGAATGATTTCTTCCAATAAAAAGCCCCGGCCAAATAGCCAGGGCGGTAAAGTGTAAAACGCTTTCACTAGCGCGCTGTAAGATATTAATAGTTTCCATTCCTGCCGCCGAACTTGATGCAAATCAAATAATACATTTTGTAACATTTGATATTACATTTTGTATTATCTTTACTGAACAATAATGCAATTATGTTCATCGCTCGTAAATCAGATCACATACAGGAAGATATCAATCGCAACTGGTCATCATGGAATTTCGGGCAGGACGGTTTCAAAGGAACACGTGAAGATCTGGACAACTACCTTGCGGAGTGTACTGATAGCAGTGCGGTATTCATTAGTGGGTTTGAGATTTACCCGAATCAGCTTAAAGGCTTTGAGTTTGGCGAACTTTACCCGGACTATTGGGTTGCTATAGATCGCGTAAATGCACCGGTTGGGCTTTCTGCTGTTGAATTAGATGCTGACAATCTACAGGATGCGATTAAAGAGGCTACCGGCCGCGCTGATTACTTTGGACAAGGCATATGCTTTGACGCTCGTAAAGCAACCCTGGTGCATTCAAACGACGACATTCATATTTTTCAGATTGATTAAATTAAACCATGGCAGCAAAAAACGGCAAGAAAGACCCGCGTTACAAAGTTATCAATATCATGATCAAAGCGGGAGCGATAAAGTCCTTTAAGGAGATATTCGTTCACCTTCCGAAAACCGTTGTCGCTAAGGATTTACACATGAATAACAACCGGATGACCAGACTGATCGAATATCCAGGAGGATTTACCTTTGAAGATATAGCGACGATTGCAAAGATGACCGGGATCGATTTCATGACGCTGGCCGGGATGATAGCGAAAGAGAAATTGATATAACTAAAACGCGACCGGCGAGCGTTACCGGGAAGTGATATGGAAGGCAAATACAAACTCGAATTGAACTACCCCGGCGATGGTCGGGCATTTCTGAACTATTGGGATTGGCGTCAAGGCGCTGATGTGTGTGCGGAAATAAAGGATGGGAAATTATTTTTGATGGATAGCGACGGAGAAAAGACCAAAGAGGTATCGTTTGCCGAATATCTCACTCAGGTTGAAAAATCAATCACCTAGCAACCGCCCGCCGCAACGGTAACGGCGAAAGAAGATGCCAAAAAGATTTGATTGCGAAGAAGAAGCAAGTGAGTTTATGGAGGTGCCATGCCGATGTGATTGCGGAAACTGGTTTGATCTGGAAGATGGCCACAAAAGCAAGCGTGGCAATAAGGTAATATGCCTGGAATGTGCCGAAGGTGAGAAGGCGTTTCATTTTGAAGATGAAGTAATATTCACTTCGGACTATTACACAAACGGCAAGCTCAGGGCTTATGACGGCGACAAAGGGACAATAATATCAAAAGCCGATGTTGTTAGAGGTACCGTTTCGGTAAAGCTGCAACGCACCAGCAAGGCTATACGTATCGTTTCAACTGATTACCTTGAAAAAATATAGTTATGCT
>DASUVL010000510.1:0-11635 GCA_036379015.1 Niastella sp. | reverse complement strand
GGCATACATAATGAGCCTGATCGCATACCAGTTGTTGAAATAGGTGTTTCGATCCTTCGATCCTTCGACTTCGCTCAGGATAATAAAAAAGGAGCTCACGAAAGAGCCCCTTCTATTTTGTCCAATCCATGAAAATAAACCGTCCTTGATAATCTCTTGTTGCTATTATGTCACAATTGCATGTTTCCGTTGAATAGTAAAATTATTGCATATTGCTTCCTGCGCCTTAACCAACAACTCCATTAACGAACTACTAACAAACCCGGCTTTACTTGTGCAATACACACATATATATGACGCTAAACGATCAAAAAGGTTTGTTATAGAAATCTTAATATAGTTGCAACAACAACTTTCAATAATGTACAATACTGTGTGCAGGATGGGAGCTGTATGTAATGAAGTAGGAGTTTAAATTATTTGCTTTAAGCAAATTTTAATCTGGTGGCACCAGTTACACTTATTGACCTATCAATTTGCTGCGCTTTTCGAGCATTACGGTTGTTCGCCATATACCATCCAGTTGCGCAATGCGTTCGCGATAACCAATATAGCGGAAACCACATTGTTCATGTAAATGAATACTGGCCCGGTTTTCTTCATGGATCACGCTTAATAATGACCAAATACCATTTTGTTCACTGGCATTGATCAATTCAACCAGCAATAATCGTCCAATCCCTTTGCGCTGTTGCTGCTGATGAACATATACGCTTACTTCTGCCACACCGCTATAGCATTCCCTTGTTGAAACGGGCGCCAGGGCGGCCCATCCAACCGGTTCATCATTAATTATTGCTATCAGCCTTGAATGTGGGAGATACTTATTATTAAAACTTTCCCAGTCGGGCACTTTTGTTTCAAACGTGGCCATCCCGGAGGCAATACCATGGCCGTAAATTTCAAGCACGGCGTTCGCGTGCTCCTGTAGCATTGGTATCAGCGTTATCATATAGCTAAATTAAAAATCAGGCAGCGAATATTCAACCCAAAAGTTACCCTCGTTTTAAATACGTGATAATCGTTCAGCGGCCAATGCCAGGGTCTCCTCCTTTTTGCCAAAACAGAAACGAACCACCCTGTTATCGGTGCCCTCCTGGTAAAAGGCCGAAACAGGAATAACGGCAACTCCAAATTCCTTTGTGATCCGAATGGCAAAATCTTTATCCTTTTCATCGCTGATGCGATCATATTGGGCGCAAATGAAATAGCTTCCCTTACTATCAAGCATGGTAAACCGGGTATTCTTCATCAATTGTAAAAAATAATCGCGCTTCTTTTGCAGCAAGGGCCCAAGCGTTAAATAGGATTCTTTGTTACGCAAAAAAGTAGCCAGGGCTACCTGCGATGGGGTATGGCAGCTAAAGCAATTAAACTGGTGCACTTTTCTAAACTCACGGGTAAAGGCATCAGGGGCTATACAATACCCAAGTTTCCAGCCAGTGCAATGATATACTTTCCCAAATGAAAAGCATACAAAACTTCGCTGCGCCAGATCGGGATACCGTAATATAGACTGATGCTTTATATTATCAAAAATGATATGCTCATATACTTCATCTGAAACAATAATAATATCTGTGTGCTGCACTATGTTGCGCAGCTGTTGAATATCAGCTTCACTTAAAACAGCACCGGTAGGGTTGTGCGGCGAATTTAGCAGGAGAACCCGCGTTTTGGGTGTGATCTTTTGGCGTACTTCATCCCAGTTGATCTTATATTCAGGGAACTGCAGATTGATACGAACCGGTATGGCGCCATTCACAATTATGTTGGGGATATAACTATCGTAAGCCGGCTCAAAAACAATCACTTCATCGCCCGGTTGCAATACGGTGGTGAGGGCCGTATAAATAGCATAGGTACCCCCGGGGGTTATGGTTATTTCCGTATCGGGATTGATGCTGGTATTGTATAAAAAATCAACCTTTTCTGCAATGGCTTCCCGTAGCGGCATCCAGCCTGGCATAGGTGAATATTGATTAAACCCATTGCGCATGGCTTCATTGACCAGTTCTGTAAGTTCCGTACTCATGGGAAAATCAGGAAATCCCTGACCAAGATTTACCGCTTTGTGTTCAGTAGCGAGGGCGCTCATAACGGTAAAAATAGTAGTGCCTACTTCGGGTAATTTGGATTGGATTGGAATATGAGTCAATTTGAAAAATTGAAAAAGTTATTGATGCGTTGGCTACGCTCAGGCATAATGTCTGGCTTTACAGAAACCAATGAACATATGCTTATTTCCCTTTAACCTCGTTACGCGTTTTTGCCGGCAGGCTTGCAACGATCAGGTCGTATGAATCATTGATCCATTCTTTCAACATGGAATTGGATACGGTTCCATCAACATAAATGGTATTCCAATGTTTTTTATTCAAATGATAACCAGGTTGCACACAGTCATAACGCTCCCGCAATTCGATGACTTTTTCTGGATCACATTTTACGCTAAAACGTAATGTTTCAGAGTTTAAAGAGCAAATTAAAAATATCTTTCCGCCTACCTTATACACCAGCGTATCGGGTCCAAAAGGTAAGGTCTCTTCAGCTGCCGGTTTCGATAAACAATACTCACGAAGTGATTCAATATCCATACGTTTCAACTTAAACTATATATGTATAATGAAAAGTCAGCAATTGGTTTAAATACAACAAAGCAGGGTGATGTCAGGTTCTATTATTACTGTTTGATCTCAATATTTTCAGGAGCAATCAATTCTTCGCCCGTCATTCGTAAATAAACCTGCACCGCCGTAACCACATCTTTCTGACAATAGCAAACTATGCGATCTAAATTCCTTTCTTTCCAATAAACTTCCCATACCATGCTGCCATCTATATCATCTTTTGGGGTAGGAATGCCGAATGTACAGGCAAGCAGGTTCAATGAGGTATACGTTTTATAATCACCAAAGCGCCAAAGATCCATGGTATCGAGGTGCGTTATTTCCCAGGGTTTTTTACCACGGGTATTGAGAATAGCAGGTATCGGAATATTATTTATGATCATTCGCCGGCACAGGAAAGGAAAATCGAATTCTTTTCCGTTATGTGCACATAAACATTTATTTGAATCTGTTGCCCAGCGTTTCAGCATGTCGGCAAACTGCAACAACACCTCTTTTTCATCATCGCCGCCAAAAGATTTTAATATGAGTTTTTTAGTTGGATTGTATCCCTGAATAATACCACAGCTTATACACACGATTTTTCCAAACTCGGAATATATTCCAGCACGGTTATAAATGGTTTCTACCGTTTCCTCTTCCTTGTTCCGAATTAAATAAGCCGCTTTCAAATCCCACAGGGCTTTCCATTCGGGCGGCATTTTGTCGTAGGAATCGTATTGTGGTACAGTTTCAATGTCGAGAAAAAGAATGTTATTGAGTGTAACCATAATAATTTGAAAATTTGAAGATGTGCAAACCCGCTGGCAGGCCTTGCTTCGCTGAAGCTTCGCGAAAGCGCAGCAGGCAAATTTGAAAATGCATTCCATCCAACATTTTCAAATTTTCAAATTAGCACATTATTATTAAAGATACTTATCTCCTTTATTCCTTTTTACCTCGGCTACATATTCTTTAATATCCTGTTCTTTTTCTCTTTTGCAGATCAGCAGTACATCATTGGTATCTACTACAATAAAGTCTTCCATGCCCTGGAGTACCACGAGTTTGTTTTCGGGTGTTTGCACCATACAGTGGTGTGTGTCAAAGACAATAACATTGCCGCCTCCGGAGGCGTTATGCTTGTCATCTTTCTCGAGATTTTCCCAGGCGCTGTTCCAGCTACCCAGATCGCTCCAGCCAAATGAAGAGGGGATGACATACACATTATCGGCTTTTTCCATGATGCCGAAGTCGATGGAAATATTCGTGCAGAGGGGATAGAGACGTTGTAAAGCCGGACCTTCCTGTATGGTATTGAAATGAGATTTTTCCGCCTCAAATACTTCATACATTTCTGGCAGGTATTTCTCGAAAGCGTATAAAATATTTTTTACCTGCCATACAAATATGCCGGCATTCCATAAAAACTCGCCGCTGGCTATAAAGGTTTTGGCTAATTCAAGATTAGGCTTTTCGGTGAAGGTTTTTACTTTATATACATTATCGCTTACCGCCTGTTGTTCATATTGTATATAACCATACCCGGTATTGGGATAGGTGGGTTTTATACCCAGTGTTATCAGCGCATTGTGTTTGCCGACAAAACTGAGCGCCTCAAAGCAAACCTTATGAAAGGCAATCGGGTCAAGGATCAGGTGATCAGACGGTGCAATAATAAGCGATGCCTGTGGGTCAAGCAGATTCAGCTTATACGAAATATAGGCAATGCAGGGAGCCGTATTTTTTCGGGAAGGTTCACCCAGAATATTTTGTAAAGGCAAGTGAGGTAGCTGTTTCTTAACAATATTTATGTACTCATTAGAGGTAACTACATAAATATTTTCGGCCGGTATAAAAGCAGCAAATCGATCATACGTTTCCTGTATGAGTGTTTTACCGGTATTTAATATGTCCAGAAACTGCTTGGGGAAATTGGTGCGGCTCATAGGCCAGAAACGGCTTCCAATTCCACCTGCCATTATTGCAACGTAATTATGTTTGTTCATTTTTATAAAGTTGTCCTTCAGCTAAGCCCGGAATATTGAAAGGTTTAGGGTTATAAAGCAAATTCCTACAAACGAAAATTGGCAACATTATTCGTTGATAAAGTTACAATCTTGTTGGTTTTATTTAAACAACTAAATGAGCCCTTCCCTGATCAGGTCGTGCAAATGAATGAAACCCAGGTATACCGAGTCATCGGTTACAACAACCAACTGGTTGATATCAAACTTTCGCAAACGATCAAGTGCTTCTACAGCCAGCGCACTGGCTGAAATGGTTTTCGGATTAAGCGTCATGATCTCTTTGGCTGTAACGCTGTCTAAAGGGATATTCTTTTCGAGCATACGCCGTAGATCACCATCGGTAATAATACCCAGCAAACGATTGTTTTCATCTGTAACAGCAGTTGTTCCCAGCCGCTTTTTAGATATTTCAACAATCACTTCTTTCAATGAAGCCGATGGAGAAACCTGGGGTGTTTCGTTATTTACATAGAGGTCGGATACATGGAGGTATAATTTTTTACCAAGAGTGCCACCCGGATGGAACCGGGCAAAATCTTCCGGCGTAAACCCCCTGAGTTCCATTAAGGCTACAGCAATGGCATCGCCCATTACCAACTGGGCTGTTGTACTGGATGTTGGCGCCAGGTTATTTGGACAGGCTTCCTGTGATACGGTTGTGTTTAAAATAATGCCCGCCTGACGTGCCAGGAACGATCCTATATTGCCTACCATGGCAATTAAGATATTCCCGAAATTTCTAACCAGTGGAACCAACACTTTAATCTCAGGGCTTTCGCCACTTTTACTAATGATCATCACCACATCTTCCTGTTGAACCATCCCCAGATCGCCATGAATGGCATCAGCTGCATGCAAAAAGATAGCTGGCGTTCCGGTAGAATTTAATGTTGCAACCAGTTTCTGGGCAATTAACGCGCTTTTACCAATACCACTAATAACCACCCGCCCCTTTGTTTCATAAATGGCCCTAACCGCATTCTCAAAATCATCGTTCACCATAGCTTGCAATGAGGCAATAGCCTCCGCTTCCAACCCTATGGTTCGAAGCGCAACAGACTTAATATCAATGGCAGACACAGTTGACATATTATGGAGCAAACCTACTTGAAAATGTTAATTACACAAAGCATTATAAAGTAAACAACCATTTGTTAAATAATAAAGGAAGGCATCCTTCGTTATTTTTTGATTTAGGTTATTTACTGGCCTGCGATGCGCTATTTATCAAATGCTTATACAAACAACAATTATTGACTTTTGTTAAGTTAAGTTGTTAATAACTATATTCAGTGTAATCTTATTAACAAATCGTGTAAAAAAATATGGGCCAGATATCACTTAAACAGGTTTTTAAATATGAGGAATTGACAATTAAAAGGTTGGCATAACAACAAAAATGAATTAAATTCGCATCCCTTTACATGATGCCTGTTACGTTCTTATCCTAAGGGCCTGATTTAAACCCATTCAAACTGATCTGACGATTTGCTAAAGGGCAACTATAACCATTAACTTTTGTCGTTCATACACGGCAATAAGCAGGCTGGTAATGAAAATATTTTCTGAAACAATCTGTGCGAAGGAAACACTTTGAGCAATGTCAACCACATCAAAAAAAATACCGTCAAAAACGGCAAAAGTTCAGAAAGACAATACTGTAGCAAAGAAAAAAAGTGCTGAATCAACTACTACTATTTCAGGCGCTTCTTTACATCAATCTCTCCAGGAACAATTTGGGTTCGACCAATTTAAAGGCAACCAGGAAGCCATCATTAAAAGTTTATTGTCAGGAAAAGATACGTTTGTAATTAAGCCTACAGGTGGTGGAAAAAGTTTGTGCTATCAACTGCCGGCAATCATCAGCGAAGGCGTGGCTATTATAATTAGTCCGCTTATTGCGCTTATGAAAAACCAGGTTGATCTGGTACGCAGTTATAGCAGCAAAGATGATGTAGCGCATTTTCTTAACTCTACTTTAACAAAAAAGGAAATTCGCGAGGTGCATGATGACCTGCTCAGCGGACGTACCAAAATGTTATATGTTGCTCCTGAAACATTGACCAAGCAGGAAAACCTGGAGTTCTTCTCTGATCTGAAACTTTCTTTTTTTGCAGTTGATGAAGCGCATTGTATTTCAGAATGGGGACATGATTTCCGTCCTGAATACAGGAGATTGCGTGAAATGATGACGCAGATCAATCCGGATATCCCGGTGATCGCATTAACAGCCACAGCCACACCGAAAGTACAAAGTGATATTATAAAGAACCTGGCACTTAAAGAGCCAGATATCTACATCTCTTCTTTCAACCGTCCCAACCTGTATTATGAAATACAGCCCAAGATCAAGAAAGATCAAACGATCAAAAGCATCGTTCGTTTCATTGTACAAATGAAAGGAAAGAGCGGTATCATATATACTTTAAACCGCAAGACCACTGAAGAGCTGGCCGACATGCTGATGGCCAATGGCATTAAAGCGGTAGCCTATCATGCCGGTCTTGATAGCAAGTTGCGTGCAGAACGGCAGGATCTGTTCCTGAATGAAGATGTACAGGTTATTGTTGCAACGATCGCTTTTGGAATGGGTATCGACAAACCGGATATCCGTTTTGTAATTCACTTTAACATTCCAAAAAGCATTGAAAATTATTACCAGGAAACAGGCCGTGCAGGTCGCGATGGACTGGAAGGAAAATGTCTTTTATACTATTCACATAAAGACGTATCAAAGCTTGAGCATTTGATGCGTGATAAGCCACTCAGCGAGCGTGAAGTAGGCGCCCAACTCATTAGTGAAACCGTAGCTTATGCCGAAAGCGGTGTATGCCGCCGTAAGATACTGATGAGCTATTTCGGTGAAGAATATACCGAAAAGAGCTGCGGACAGTGTGATAACTGTTTACACCCGAAAGAGCATGTTGAGGCCAAGGAGAACGTGGTGAAGGTGTTAAAGGTGATCAAGGCGCTTGACGAACGGTTTGCATCGGATTATGTGGTAAACATTATTATTGGGCGGTTAACGCCGAATATTGCCATGTACCGTCATGAAGGCCTTGCCGAGTTTGGCATTGGAAACGATCAGCCAGATCATTACTGGAATTCATTGATCAGGCAAATGTTGTTGGAAAGCCTTTTGAGCAAGGATATAGAAGATTATGGCGTTTTAAAGATCACCAAAGGCGGAGATGCGTTTAGCAAAAAGCCCCGGTCATTCATGATTGTTTTGAACAATTTGTATGAAGAGGCCAATGCAGATGATGATGAAGGGACAGCAGAAGCAGCCACCGGCGCAGCAACCGATGAAAAGCTGTTTGAAATGCTGAAGGAAATGCGTCAGAAAGAAGCCAAGAAAAAATCACTGCCGCCATTTGTGATCTTTCTGGAAACTTCACTGCAGGATATGGCAACGTTGTATCCTACCACGCTGGAAGAGCTTGAAAAATGTTCGGGCGTAAGTAAAGGCAAGGCCATTCGTTATGGCAAACCTTTTATAGAGCTGGTAAAACGTTATGTAGAGGAAAACAATATTGTGCGCCCCGATGATTTCGTGATGAAAAGCGTGGTGAATAAGAGCGGCAATAAGGTGTACATTATTCAGCAGACAGATAAAAAAATACCGCTCGAAGTTATTGCCAAAAATAAAGGCTGGCGTATGGATGAAATGCTGGAAGAAATGGAAACCATTGCAGCCAGCGGCACCAAGCTCAACCTTGATTATGCTATAGCAGAAATGCTTGATGAAAATGAGCAGGAAGAAATAATTGAGTATTTCAAAGGATGCGAAACCTCGTCGCTGCAAGTGGCGCTGGAAGAACTATCTGAACATAGCTTCACCTGGGAGCAGTTAAAGATCATGCGTATTAAGTTCCTGTCCCAGTACGGAATGTAATCTTCCAACTATAATCATATTAAGAAATGTATGCCCGTTAAAAGCGGTTGCATACATTTTTTTGTTTTACCCAACCGGTAATAGCAAACATTCATCGAAGAATAGGAACCTTTAATCGAAATAAGGGACACATTTAGTTACTTGTTAATACTTTACACTTAAGATCTCCGTTTAAGTGTCAGAGATTTAATTTAACCCCTGAACGCTAAATTTAATCCTAATGAAAACCGTTGTACTCATGGGCATGTCATGCCTATTGCTGGCAGGAGTGTATGGCGTAATGAACAAGAAGAGCGAGGTCAGCAACTTATTATCCTTTGCCCAACCGGGCAATGGGACCTCACCACTTAGCTCAGAAAATGTAGACAAAACCACCACAGGTTTAGCAGCAGATAATAATTCCCCAAAGACATTAGATGACAGTCATTGGATCGATGGTCCCCTTTTTGAAAAAGCGGGAGAATCTGATCTGGTAAATGACACCGAAACATCAGAAACGGGTAATCCTCATACAAAAGCTGATCAGGAAACAAATAAACAGGCCACACCCAGACAGGGAATTGAAGGGCCGGTTACAGAACCTGTACCTGAAATTAAACAGCTGATCCTGGAATTTAATCCGGATACCACCAGTAATAAAAAGCTTCTGCTGGAGGTAATATAATAGCCATTATTTGAAAGAATTTATTATAAAGAGACTGCAATAAGGGCATGAATAATGAATAAGCCAATAGCATCCCATGTATCGGGATGCTTTTTTTGTGAAATAAATCAGGAATATGCCGGAATTCTTTTACAATTTTTTTCAGTTTATTTAGGAATATCCCCTATTTTTGCTGCCCGAATTAGCCACCTGGTGGCAAATCGAGGATGGTGCGGTAGCTCAGTTGGTAGAGCATCAGACTGAAAATCTGAGTGTCGGCGGTTCAATCCCGCCCCACACCACGAAGAAAAAGAAGCGATTACGAATAACTACCGTAGTCGCTTTTTTATTTAGATACAATTCTTATTGCGGGGATAATTTTTGTAATAAATACCTGTACTTCTATATACTAAACCCCAGCTTGATCTTATACCTGAATCTGCCGCCGAACTCCTGCTCAAGCTTAAGCACCTCTCTTGTTTTCTTGCTGATCCAGAATTTTTCGAGGCCATATTGACTCTTATGTTCCATGATCCAGCAGTCAATTTCCTGGTTGTTGAAACCCGCCAGTTTTGCCGATCCTGTAACGGTATAGGCAATCCACGACGGCGCAGGAAATCCCGGATCATAGTAGTTGATCAGAAAGGTAGCATTTTCTTTAAACGGTAAAAGTGGGAAGGTCTCCAAATCGAGATGCCAGTTCAGCACATATTGCTGCTGTGTGGCTGAGTCGAAGGCCTTCCATTTGTCGCGTACAGCTTTACTGGTATCGACGCCATTCAGTAAAACTCCATCTCGCTTCATTTCTTTGCTGACGAAATCAAATGACCATTTTTCACCGGACTTCAACCACCAGAATTCATGCAGTAGCGGCGCGAAGGTTTTTCGGTCACACACGGAATAGGCGGTATGGATCACTTGTTTGTCATTTTCCCATTCCTGCGAAATACAGATGGCATCCTTGCCATGATACTTTATCATATCAATATTGCGCGTCCATAGATGAAATAATGTTCGGCTACTGTCTTTACCCATTTTAAAATAAATCAGCCAGCGATGGGTACCGGGAATCAGTACACGTGTATCGAGTTGCTGTGACTGTATCCGGATTGTATCGTTCTTCTGTGCATTGCCTGCTAACTGAGTTATCAGCAGTATGAGGATAAACCATTCTTTTTTCATATTTTATTTGATTATTAGATAAATATCTTCAATGTCATCTTTCATGGAAGCTGAATTCAACACTATACAACAAGCTTTTAATGGATAAAGCGCCGGCTTCAATAACCTTATCCGTTGAAAAATTCAGATAAAGCGTTGAAAAATTCTATGCAAGGGTTAGGTAATAAATAGTTTTGTATACATGAATAAAGCGAAGCAATTATCGATGGTACAGGCACAGTGGATTATCTGGGTCATACTTCTGGTAATACATATTATTTCTTTGCGAGCTTATGACCCACTGATTCAGGCCGTTGTGTATTCCGTCATCATTGTCACTTTCTACGGTATTATTTTTTATGGCAATGCTTCTTTCCTGATCCCAAAATTGTATATACAAGGACATAGGATTTTATATGTGATCAGTTCTCTGGCTTTTATCAGCCTAATTGCTCTTGGCCGCTTCTATACCACCTACCTTGTGTATAACCGTTTCTTTGCAGAGAAACCTTCGCCTTTTAATTGGGGCGCTGTTGTCTATTCAGCGGTATCGGTATTGCTGGTTTTTATATCCGGTATTCTTTTTTATATCGCCATGAATTATTTCAGGCTGCGTGGGAAACAGGAAGAACTGCAAAAAAAAAATGCGGAAGCGGAGCTCAACTTACTAAAAACCCAGGTGCAGCCACATTTTTTGTTCAATACCATCAATAACATCTATTCCATTGCACAGCGTGAATCTCCCGCTACGGCAGCATTGCTTGAGCAGTTATCGGCCATCATGCGGTATTTTGTGGATGAGGCCCCGAAAAACCGGGTGAAATTGCAGGAAGAACTGACATTCGTGAAAGGATATATCGAGTTGGAAAAATTACGGATGCGCTTCCCCCTGGAAGTGCGCATTGTGGAAGAAGGCATTGACAATACAATCGAAGTTCCTCCGATGCTGCTGATACCCCTCGTTGAAAATGTTTTCAAACATGGCATCGATAAAAGAAGATGTGATAATTTTATTGACCTGTCGCTTACAAAACAGACACACCGGCTGATAATCGAAGTGCGGAACAGGATTGTCCGGTTGGAAGATACCAATAGTAAAAGCGAGAAAGGCCTTCATAACCTGAAAAGCAGGCTGAACCTTTTATACAGTACTAATTACAGTTTAAAGTCGGAAGAGGCGAACGGAATTTATCATATACAATTAAATTTTCCTGTATGAGAAAAGTGTCTTGCATGATCGTTGAAGATGAGCCACCGGCCATGCAACTGCTGGAAGATCACATTGGAAAAGTACCTT
>DASUVL010000509.1:0-9658 GCA_036379015.1 Niastella sp. | reverse complement strand
GCCAATTAAATAAGCCACGCTTACATTCCCGCTGTGTATCAATTCCCAGGTAAAACAAATAACAGAAAAAACACTGAGCAGCAGGCCCAGGATATCAATATACCGGTTATTTTGATTTTTAAGCGTTACAACATATTGATATACCATAGGCGGTTTATTGGTTGCTGGACACCAGCAGGTTGGCTAATCTCCATAAAATATGCGCACCCACATTGGCATCCCACTCATTGTTATCACCTACGCCTATTTCAACTAAATCGAAACCGATAAATTTACGACCGCTTTGTACTATTTTCTTAAGCAGGTAAAAGATCTGTTCAGTTTCAAATCCGCCTTGTACGGGTGTGCCTGTATTAGGGCACAATTTAGGGTCAAGTCCATCAATATCAAAACTTACCAGTACTTTTTCGGGTAATTTATTTACAATTTCATCGGTGATCTGTTTCCAGGTTTCCCCTCCGTACTGGCGTTCTTTTATGTCTTTATCAAAATAGGTAACTACGCGTCCCTGGTTGTTCTGTACATATTCCCATTCTTCCTGGCAATAATCACGAACGCCGAGCTGAACCAGGTGGGTAAGCGAAGGAATTTCAGTGAGTGCATTGTACATAACACTGGCATGACTGTACGTAAAGAACTCATATGATTCGCGCAGGTCGCAATGGGCATCAATTTGCAATACGCCAAAATTGCCATGCAGTTCGGCTATCGCTCTAAAAAATCCCAATACGATGCTGTGATCGCCGCCTAATAACGCAACCAGCTTATTTCTGTTGAGCAACTGTTTGGTTTGTTCGTACACCCAGTTGTTCAAATAATTGCCGCCTTCGTTTATTTCTTTCAGCGATTTACACATGAAGAAGTTTTTCTCCAGTATTTCGCCTTTGGAAATATAGTCGATGTACAGTTCTGCTTCTTTACGCAGGTAATCGCTTTTCAGCAGGATCTTTTTATCGGGAGGGCGCATAAAAAAACCCTGTCTCCAGATATCCTGGGCATCAGGGTCAAAAAGATCAACATGCATGCTGGCTTTAAAAATATGATCTGCTGCGCGGGCTGTACCGGCATTATAACTTACTGTTACTTCCCATGGAACGGGCAAAATAACCAGGCGGGCATCTTCTTCATTGAAGGGCAATCCAAAAATGTTATTAAGAGGATTACTTGCCGCGTTTGGATCAAAATGAGATAGATCTGTCATATATCATACGTAAAAAAAAACGGGGATGCAAGGTAGCACAGGAACTGAAAGCAGCAAAAAAATAATGAAAAGTCAACTTACGTTTGTTAGGAGGCCTGCGTGGAGTCGAAGGCCAGCTTAGGCATCGAGCGAAGTCGGGATGCCGGTTACGTGGAGCCCTCGGCTCCGCTCGGTCTCCTGACAAGTCCTTCGACCCTTCGACTACGCTCAGGGCGCTCAGGACTTATTATAATCTGATTAATCTATCCACTTATAATTAAAATCTATCCACACCTCAATTCATTTTTGACCTAACTTTGCGGTGCATCAACCAATTGTGCCACGTCTGCAAGACGTTACAACTAAAATTTCAGATGAAAAAGATCCATATTGTTATACTGGTGGGAATTGCGGTCTGTATTATGATCCTGTTGAGCTTTATGGCCGATCTGTCGACCTATGAAACCCTCGCCTCTGCCCGTCAAAAAGAAGGAAAAACTGTAACAGTTATTGCCAAACTCGATAAGTCGGTGGCTATGCCGATCGAGTACGACCCTGCCAGAGATCCCAACTTAACTAAATTTTATGTAATTGATTCGTTGGGCAACCGGGCGCAGGTGCGTTATTATTTTGAAAAGCCTTTTGACATGGAGAAGAGTGATCGTATTGTGCTGAAAGGGAAAATGAAAGGCGAGATATTTGAAATTACCAGCAAAGACGGTATTCTGATAAAATGTCCCTCCAAGTATAAAGATGATCCTAAAGCTGCGCAGAACAACCTGACTCAAAATTAAAATCCTGTAATGAAGTATATCGGTGAACACCTGTTACCCGGTCAGTTGGGACATTTCCTGGTAGTGCTTTCTTTGGTAGCTTCCCTGGTGGCAACTATTGCTTATTTTAAAGCTTCTAATGCCACTTCACCCCAGGACCATGATAGTTGGAAAAAACTGGCCCGGATCGCTTTTATAATCGATGCCGGTTCCGTGCTGATCATTTTCAGCCTCATTTTTTTCATTATTGCCAATCATTATCACGAATATTTTTACGCCTGGAACCATTCAGATATATCCCTGAGGCCTAAATACCTGCTCGCCAGTATCTGGGAAGGGCAGGAGGGTAGCTTTTTACTCTGGACCTTCTGGCAAGCCGTTCTCGGATTGCTATTGATGCGTACGGCCAAGAAATGGGAAGCCCCGGTAATGACGGTGATCAGCTTTGCCCAGCTTTGCCTGGCCGCTATGATCATTGGGGTGTATGTTTTCGATATTAAAGTGGGAAGCAGCCCGTTCTTACTCACCCGGCATCAGTTTCAGGATGCGCCTATCTTTAGTGGGGCCGATTACCTGAGCCAGCCGAAAATACATAATGGGAACGGTCTCAACCAGTTATTGCAGAATTACTGGATGGTGATCCACCCCCCGGTGTTGTTCCTGGGTTTTGCCAGCACCCTGGTTCCTTTTGCTTTTTCTATTGCTGGTTTGTGGAAGAAAGATTTTGGTGGCTGGACGAAACAGGCCATGCCCTGGTCTCTGTTCTCTGGCGCTATTCTGGGGCTTGGCATTATGATGGGGGCCGCCTGGGCGTACGAATCTCTCACTTTTGGCGGTTACTGGGCCTGGGACCCCGTTGAAAACGCATCCCTGGTACCCTGGCTGGTGTTGGTGGCGGGTATTCATACCCAGGTCATATATAATTCAACCGGCCATTCCTTACGGGCAACTCATTTGTTCTTTATACTCAGTTTTCTGCTGGTATTATATTCAACTTATCTTACCCGAAGCGGCGACTTGCAGGATACCTCAGTACATGCGTTTGTTGACGGAGGCATGAACTGGCAATTGCGCAGTTGGCTGTTCATCTTTGTAATTCCATCGCTGGCTTTGCTGATCGCCCGGTATAAAAAGATCCCGCACATTGCCAAAGAAGAAGAGTTCAACAGCCGGGAATTCTGGATGTTCATCGGCTCACTGGTGTTGTTTTTGTCGGCCATGGCCATTATCATTCCTACTTCTTTCCCCATTTTTAACACCCTGTTTGGCACCAAGCTGGTGATAGGGGAAGACAAAGAGTTTCCTTATAACCGCATACAGATCTTTGTAGCAGTGGTAATAGGCGTGTTAACTGCCATTGGGCAATACCTCAAATACAAAAACACCAACAAAGCCTACTTCACTAAAAAATTGTTGTGGGCTACTGTAGGCGCCCTGTTGGTTTCCGTTTCAATCAGCTATTTCGGAAACATCAATTATAACAAGTATGGCATTGGTTTTTTGGCAGCCATTCACCTGGCTTTGTTTGCCGCGGTGTATGCTTTCATTGCCAATGCCGCCTATATTTATACAGGTTTACACGGCAAATTAAAAGCAGCCGGCGCTTCTGTGGCCCATTTGGGTTTTGCCCTGATGCTGGTGGGTATTTTGATCTCTTCTTCCAAAAAAGAAGTATTGTCGGTAAATACGTTTAACCCGCTCAATTTTGGTCCCGATAAACCAAGGGAAGGTTTTGAAAACCTGACTATGTTCCGCGGCATAAAAACCGATATGGGAAAATACTGGGCTACATATGTAAAAGATTCGGTAAGTGAGAATGGCCGTATGACCTACTTCCAGGTTGATATGGAAAGAAAAGACGGCAAGGACAAGTTCACGTTGTACCCTGATTTCATCAAAAATACCAAGGGGCAGGAGGGAATATCTCACAACCCCGATTCAAGACATTACTGGCATAAAGATATTTTCAGCTATGTGAACCATGCCAGCTCGGTGCAGGAAGGCTCAGATACGTCGCAGTTCAAAAATCATGTGGTAAAAACCGGCGATACGGTCTTTTATTCAGAAGGCTACATGATCCTGGATAGTGTTACCGTGAACCCGCATAATGACAAGTATAAATTCACCAGTAAGGATACGGCTATCATGGCCAACCTGACCGTTTTCACTAAAGAGCAACAGAAACTGACTGCCAAGCCGGTTTTCTTTGTGCAGAATAATAGCGGTCAATATATTTTAGACACCCTGTATTCGCAGGGACTAGCTATTGGACTCACTCGCATTGCCGATGACAAACACCTGGAGATCAGTGTGAAGGAATCTTCGCGCCTGGCACCTTTTCTGGCCCTGAAAGTGCTGCAATTCCCATTCATTAATTTAGTTTGGCTGGGTACGCTTCTTATGATAGCAGGATTTGTAATGAGTATTGTGCGGAGAGTGAAGTTGTTATCACCCTTAAAGGGGGTGAAATAATGTGATAATGGAATACATAATACAATTGCAGAGCCTGAGCGTAGTCGAAGGCCAGGAAAGGCATCGAGCGAAGTCGAGATGCCGTTTTCCGTTTCACGTCTGCCGTTTCACGCTTCTTATCATGGTGGTATCCATTCCGGCCAGGTAAGTGAATAGCCTTATTTCACAAAACCATATTCCCCCAACTGTTTCCCCTTACTTTATCGTACAGTAACTTTAATTATCGATCTTAAATTTTTTTTAAGAATTGTTTTTGCAACGGCATGGGTTACATTCATGTCTTTCGGGAATTATAATTACAAGGAAATTTGTACTATATTAGTAGCACTGGAATGACTGCAAAAAGAAAAATACTCAGGGGGATAATAGCAGTTTGGGCAATGGTAGCTGTATCTGTAGGTTCAGCACTTGGTCAAACCGCGCCTGATTCTATTCCATTACCACAATTAGGTCCAAATGATACGATTCCGGTTCCTGCCATGATCCACGGAAATGAATATGTGCCGGCACAAACCCTTGAATGGACCTGGGTTCAGGTTCCATATCCCAAACATTTATTGAAAAAAAGACAGGAATGGACGCGTTTGCGCAATGCCATTTATGTTACCTATCCATACGCCCGCCGGGCCGGGGCCATTATGAACGACATCAATGCCCGTATTGCCAATTTACCTGAGTCGGAAAAGAAGAAGTATATTTTATCGCGCGAGAAAGACCTGAAGAAACAATTTGCCGAACCATTGAGTCAGTTATCTATATACCAGGGCAAAGTATTAATGAAGCTCATCAACCGGCAAACCGGTAATAACTGCTATAACATCATCAAAGAGTATAAAGGCGGATTTACTGCGCGCGTATGGCAAACTGTTGCCTTTGTATTTGGCAGCAATCTGAAACAACCTTACAATGCCAATGGCGATGAACGCGAAATGGAGATAATTGTACAGGAAGTGGAGAGAATGCACAGGATGTAAGAATAATGTGCTAATTTGATAATGTGATAATGGAATACAGAAAACCGAATGTGATAATTTGCTGATGAAGGCATGGCCAGTTTCACGTTTGCCGTTTCACATCTCACGATTTCATCTTCCCAATAATTCCCGTCGTAGAAAACCCTTCCACAATTGGATTAATGATCACTTTTCCCCCGGCCGCCATTACTTCTTTAGCACCTACAATTTGTTCAAGTGTATAATCGCCTCCTTTTACCAGCACATCGGGTTGCAGGGTAGTGATGAGGTTCAACGGCGTATCTTCTTCAAAAATAACAACCATATCAACCATGAGCAGGGCGGCTAACACGAGGGCCCTCGATTGTTCATCATTTACGGGGCGGCTATCGCCTTTTAACCGTTTGGTGCTGGCATCGGAATTTAATCCCACCACTAAAAAATCTGCTTCGGCGGCGGCTTGTGACAACGAGAAGATGTGACCGCGGTGCAGTATATCAAATACCCCATTGGTGAATGCGACCGTTTTACCAGTTATGCGCCATTGTGCTAATTTATGTAATGCCTCATTCAATGTGCATACTCTGGTAGAAATGATATCAGCTTTTCTCATTAACAGGATTTCTTTTATTGAAATAGGGTAGTAAGCTCAATGCAATGGAGCCGCTGATCAGGGCAAAGAAGAATTGCACCGACCACATGAGCTGACCAAATGCAAAACCCAATGTATCTTTTAAGCCATATGCCAGCATGGTATTTTGAACAAACAAGGCATATACGCCAAGTCCCGCACCGGGCGCCGGCACAATCATAGCCAGGCTACCCATGGTTAATACCGATAAAGCTTGCGGAATGGTGTAAATGGCCGTTTCTTTCATGGCCCAAAAACCGATCTGTACACTTAGCAGATACATTGACCAGATGAATATGGTATGAAATACAAACCAGCCTTTATTCTTCAGGTAACGCACGCTGGTAATACCATGCCAGATGCCTTCAAAAATGGTTTTTATCTTTTTGACAAGGTTGCTATGGGAAAACTTTTTAAATATGATCACCACGGTAAGTATGGCAATGGCCACCGCTGCCAACATGATGAAAATTTTAGTGCCAGAGAATGCACCAGATTTTGTTTGAACAATTTTACGGAGCTCTTCATTGATATATCCGCCAATCACATCGGCCTGGGTGATAATAGTGATAACAATAACCAATGCCAGGCAAAGCACATCAAAAGCGCGTTCTGCGACTATGGTGCCTACCAGTTTATCGGCGGGTACCTTTTCATAACGGGCCAGTATAGTACATTTTAAAACTTCACCCAAACGGGGTATGGCCAGGTTGGCCATGTAGCCGATCAAAACGGCCATGTATGTATTAAAAACCCTGGGTTTATAGCCCAGCGGTTCCATTAAGATCTTCCAACGCAAGGCCCTGCTGTAATGGCTTAGTAACAAGGTGATCATGACCGGGATGATCAACAGATAGTTTGCATTACGAAAAGCATTTTTGATATCTTCCCAACCTTTATCAGTGATGCCTCTTACCGACCACCATACCAAAAAAACACTGAGCCCCAGAAAAAGGAGATACTGTAATATGCTCAGGATTTTTTTATTCATACAGGGGTGATTGTATTGCAAATTTAGGTTAACTGGTTTACAAGTTGACAGGTTGATAAGTTAACTTGTAAATAAGTTAATAGAATTGACAGCGTTGAAAAAGTTGATAGAGGAATTTTGCCGAAAATTCATTAGTTTAATAAGTTATATGAAGGCTGCGCCCTTATCAACTTATCAATCCGGTCAACATGTCAACGTATCACAATTTATTTCCAGTTTGTGGAAACACTACCGATGGTTTGAATGATTTTGCTTTTTCAAAATCGATCGTAGCATAGGAAATAACGATCACAATATCACCCACAGCGCCCTGACGGGCAGCAGGACCATTTAAGCAGCATACACCCGATCCGCGTTTACCTTTAATAAGATAAGTTTCTATACGCGAGCCATTATTTACATTCACGATCTGTATTTTTTCATACTCGATCATGTTGGCGGCATCCATCAGGTCTTCATCGAGCGTTAAACTACCCACATAGTTCAGGTTAGCTTCTGTAATTGCTACGCGGTGTATTTTAGATTTTAATATTTCAATCTCCATAATATATTCCTTATTATTCGATTTTATGAAACGGGCGCAAGCTACATTTAATTGCTGAACCATCAAACCAACATATTATCAATTAATCGCACATCGTGTAAAAAGGCGGCTATTAAGGCCACACGCGGCCCCTGGTAAATGGTTGCCATGGTAGCATGGGCTGGCTGCAGGGTATTGGCATCGGCCAGCTCCACATAATCGATCTTAAAACCGGCATCCGTTAATAACTGAATCACTTTTTCTTCAATAACAGGCCACGCCGTGGCGTGGTTGCATTCCTGTTTAATCAGCGTAAGGCATTTATAAATAGTAGTGGCTTTTTGCCGGTCTTCGGGCAACAGGCGCAGGTTGCGGCTGCTCATGGCCAGTCCATCGGCTTCGCGTAAAGTAGGGCAGGTGATCAGCTCAGTAGGGGATTGCATCAGCTGCAACAACCGGCTAACTACCATGCATTGCTGGTAATCTTTCTGGCCCATAAATAATTTATGCGGCTGTATCATGGTAAGCAGCCTGAACATCACCTGGCAAACGCCCTGAAAATGACCGGGGCGGTATTTTCCTTCGAGCAGGGTTTCCAAATAACCCAGGTCGTATTGTTCCAGACTGGCCGTACCCTGGGGGTACATTTCATCTATCGACGGCAGGAACAGTACATCGCAGCCGGCTGCTTCGAGGCGGGTAATATCCTGTTCAATGGTATTGGGATATTTTTGATAATCGCCGGAATTATTAAACTGGGTGGGGTTTACAAAAATGCTGCAAACGGATATGGCAGTATCCTTTTTTGAACGGTCAATAAGGGCAATATGTCCCTGATGCAGGGCGCCCATGGTGGGCACAAAACCAATTTGTTTTGCTGCGTCTTTTTGCTGTTGAATATACCGGGCAAGCGGTTCGGCATACCTGAATATGATCATTTAACGAAATTTTAAGTTTTATACTCGCGCAATTGGTGTTTCTATGGGGCTGGGTTCGTTATTCTTTTAGGTATGTAAGGGTTCCTGACCATGAAACTTAAACATTGATCTGAGAACCCAGAACTTAGAACTAATAAAAAAACCTTAACTTTGCACCCTGATTTTTAAAAGTTAGCTCATTAACTATTATCTATAATGCTGACAAAGAAAAGAATTTTATTTATTGCTAACGAAATGTCCCCCTACCTGGAATTAACGGAATTCTCCGAAACAGTTAACCGGTTGGCAATAAAGGCAAACGAAAATGGCTTTGAAGTGCGTTGTATTATGCCCCGGTTTGGGGTTATCAACGAAAGACGTCATCGCCTCCATGAAGTGGTTCGGTTGTCGGGCATTAATGTTTCTGTAGGTAATGATGATTATCCCTTACAAATTAAAGTAGCTTCTTTACCCAACGCGCGTTTACAGGTGTACTTCCTTGATAATGAAGATCTGTTTAAACGTAAATTCATTTTCAACGACGAGAACGAAAAATGGTTCGATGATAATGACTTACGTACGGCGTTTTTCTGTAAAGGCGCCCTTGAAACGGTAAAGAAATTCGGCTGGCCGCCCGACATCATTCACTGCAGCGGCTGGATGACCGGCCTGATACCCCTGTATCAAAAGACGGCATATAAAAAAGAGCCGGTATTTTCGCATAGCAAAGTCATTTACACTATTGGCAATAACACCCTGAAAGAAAAGCTGGGTGACGATTTTCTAAAAATCGCTTCTATCAGCTCTGTTGTAAAAGAAAAGGACCTGGAGCCTTTTAAAGAAGGAACTACCACGGCCATGATGCGGGGTGGAGCAACATATGCTGATGCCATTACTTTTGGCGCTGATAAGGTAGATAAAAAGCTGGTGGAAGAGTTTGGAAAGGTAAAAGGCAAAAAAGTACTCACTTACAATGCCGAATCTGATCTGACTGATTACCTGCAATTGTATCACGATCTGACAAAGTAAGCATGCCTATTCATTTATTTGAATACGTCGCTTATATTTGCGGCTGATTTTATATCCCATTAATATTCTATACAATTACAAACAAAAAGTAGTATGCCTTATTTATTTACTTCTGAAAGTGTTTCAGAAGGTCATCCTGATAAAATAGCTGACCAAATATCTGATGCCCTGATTGATAACTTCCTCGCT
>DASUVL010000508.1:0-11091 GCA_036379015.1 Niastella sp. | reverse complement strand
TAAATCGCTGCTGGTGTATTTAAAAGAAGCATTCTCAACCTTGTTCAGCAAAGTGCAGGATTGATCAAGCTGGATGGAGTTATTTACAGCTATAGAAGTAGCGTTTGAATTTAAATTGGAATGTGAATTGCATCCAAATATAAATAGTATACTACCGATCAGAAACAGTGTTTGTTTCATAAATTTATTTTGTATTTAATCTTAGCGCTATATCTTCTTTTTTAAGCCACCCCTTTATTCTTTTTCCTGATGGATTCATGTATTCAAATGACACCCAGTTATCCTTTATTGTAATTATACTTATGAAATTATTTTTAATCAAGTACATTTTGGTTTTGGCTGTGTCTGACGCTGTTTTATAAATCGATGCATTCGCGTTGCTAATTATGTTGGCTGATATAAATGGTTTGGCGGTAGTAAATTCAAAGAACCACCCTGTTTCTCCACCCAGATCAATTAAATTCTGGCAACTTGAAAACGTCCCATTGCATTTAACATCAACACCATTGTTCTTTATTTCAATATACCCTTGCCCTGCTTCAGCGGTATCTCCTTCATTGTAAAAGCCGACCGGGTATTTATTGGGCCCGGCCATTTTGGTTTGTGGCGAGCTTTTAAATATTAAAGAACAGGAAATGCGTGGGGTATTACCATTGTTAGACGTTGCGATTATACCCGAGATAATACCGCTTTTTTTATCATATGACAGGTCGAGCATTTCGTCGTAATTGCCGGGTTTAATAACGTAGTTGTTCTGATTAAAACCTGTCAGCGAGATAAACATTGCCAGGAGGATAAGTGCTGTCTTAGTAAAGTGAATCCGTTTTATTTTCATTGGTATACTAAATTGTATGGATAAGAGTACGCATAAGTGACGGTAAAATAACAATTTTATCCAACAAGGCAGTTGAGTTTAATATTCGCGCAGTTTTGGCAATAGGTGTGCTGTTTTGGGGTGGTAACCGTGCAGGAGCAGTCTTTATTGAAACACCGATTGATCAGTTATCTTCACCCCCAGCCCCGGCTCATCGCTGTAACTTACTTTCCCATGATCAAACTGCAAACCGGTAGCGATATCTTCAGCCAGTAACAAGGGCCCATCCATATCAACGTAATCGAGCAAGGGCGATAAGTGAGCAATGGCTGCTGATCCTATGGTGCTTTCATTCATGCTGCCTACCATAACCTGCATATTGAGTGAGCGGGCCTGGGTGATCATGCGGCGTGCCGGTGTAATGCCACTGCACTTGGTAAGCTTGATATTAATGCCGTGGAAATGTCCATGGCACTTTTGTACGTCTGATTCTATTACGCAGCTTTCGTCGGCTATTAATGGCAAAGGGGATTGTTCGTATAACCGTTTCATGCCTTCCCAGTCGTCCTTAGCCAGCGGTTGCTCCACAAATTCAACGCCCAGGTCTTTCAGTGCGGGTAATTTCTCCAGCGCTTCGTTAACCGTCCAGGCTGCATTGGCATCAACACGCAAAATGGCATCGGTATGTTTTCGTAGTGCGGTTACAATTTCAATATCCTGATCGGTTCCTAATTTGATCTTGTAAATAGGCCAGGGCTTTTCCTGCATTTTTGACACCATTTTGTCAATGGTATCAATGCCGATGGTATAATCGGTTTGGGGTGCGTGTTGTGTATCCAGGTTCCATAGTTTGTACAATGGCAACTGGCGGACCTTTCCATACAGATCCCACGCTGCGATATCCAATGCACAAACGAGGAAATTATTTTGTGGGTATAAATGATGCAGGTAATGCCAGTAGCGCTCCGGATCGGTGAAAGCAAATTTCTCAACAAATAACTTTTTCGCTTCCAGGTCAGCGATCATCTTTTCAACGGGAATATTATAATATGTGATCGCCGGTGCTTCGCCATAGCCCACCACTCCCCGATTTTCTAATTGAACGATCAAAGATGGTTGATGGGTCTTTGTTCCTTTTGAAATAGTAAAAGGGTAACGGAATGGGAGATTAAAGGCCTTATATGATACTTTCATTAAAAATATTAAATATTGAATTTTGAATATCCAATGTTGAAGTGAAAGGCAATAACGGCGAATGTATTCACTTCAACATTCAACATTTAATATTGGATATTCAATATTAAATTATCGCCCCGCGTCCTTCACATATTCTTCCAGCTCGCTATTGAAATCTTTTTCTTTCAGCAATTGTTCCAGCGTTATATGCATCCGGTATCGCCAGTAATGTTTGGGTATGGCCGGTACATTAATGCGTTCTTCCTGCGGATTAGCCCTTCGTAATGGTTCATCCATACCAAACAGATCCTGCAGCTGAAACGTAGCCCACATAGCGGGCGACTGCAAATGCTGTATCACAATGGCTTTATTGATCCATGCTTCACAGGTTGGCGGCGCCTCGCCCCACTGCCCCAGTATATTGTTGAAGAACCGTTGCGTTTTTTCGCGGTCTTCTTCCCACCAGCCGCGAATGGTGCTCATATCGTGTGTTGATGGGGTTACCACCGACAAATACGGCGCATGGGCCGGATGGAAAAATTCTGTATGGATGTCTTTTGGCATCCGCTGAATTTCCAGACTCAAAACCCCTAATTGTTTCATCACAACCGGTACACACTGTGGTACCATGCCCAGGTCTTCCCCGCAGATCAACATGTTGGTCGATCGCTTCAGGGCCGGCAATTTACGCAACCCTTCCTGCATCCAGAAATGTTCCTGCCGTTGATAGAAATAATTTATATAAAGCTCTTTCAGTTTGTCCTGTAAGTATCCTTCCAAATGCCGGAATGAAGTGATGTTCTCTATCCCAATTCTGAAATGGAATTCCCTGCCCTGCGATCCCGGTTGTTCAAATAAAATAACGTTGGAGATCAGGTCATACAAGCCCTGCCGTACATGCTGGTTTTCCTCACTATGTTCAAGTGCATCAAAATGCGTTTCTACCTGACGTTGGGTGGCAAATTCAGGTTTTAGCGTATACTGGTTTCCGACCGCATCCAGATAAGGTTTGAACTTTTCTTTATTTGGACCAAAATGATCCCACAGCACCTGGTCATTAATAAACGGCTGGCAATACCTGACGGGGTTGAACCAAATGCCGCGTTGTTCAAATTCTTCAACATATATGGGTATTGCCTGTACAAAATGCCCCATAATGCCCTCTACGGCATGCACCGGTATACTCCAGATGCGAAAGAAACCCAATATATGATCGATGCGAAAAGCATCGAAATAATTGCTCATTTGTATGAACCGCTGGTGCCACCATTCGTATCCATCGGCGGCCATACGATCCCAGTTGTAGGTGGGAAAACCCCAGTTCTGTCCACGTACCGCAAAATCATCGGGTGGCGCGCCGGCCTGCAATTCCAGGTGGTATAGCTCCGGTTCAACCCAGGCATCGCTGCCATACCGGTATACGCCAATGGGAATATCGCCTTTTAATATAACGCCATTCTTATGCGCATATTCCGCCGCCTCTTGCAATTGCAGATGCAGATGGTATTGTATGTAGTAATGAATGGCTATCTGGTCAAACTGTTTGCCTTTTGATGAAGCCAGTTTTTGAATGGCTTCTTTATTGTAAATATTATTCGATTTCCATTGATTGAAATCCGCCGTTCCATAACGATCACGCAGGCTGCAGAAAACCGCATACGGCGCCAGCCAGTGTTTATTGTTTTCAAAGAATTCGAGGTAGTCTGGATCTTTTGCCCATTCGTCTTTTTGCACCATGTACAACTCTTTTATGGCGGCTAGTTTTACATGCATCACAGCTTCGTAGTCTACATCGGCCAGTTCGTTTAACTGTACCTGTTTTTTCTTCAAGGGTTTTATAAGGTCGGCAAATTCTTTACCGGCTACTTTGCTGATGTTCAGGTAGAGCGGATGCAACGCAAAAGCGGAGATGGCGGCATACGGATATGAGTCGAGCCAGGTATGGGTGGCCGTGGTATCGTTCACCGGCAATATCTGTATCATCTTCAAACCGATCTTTACGGCCCAGTCAACCAGTAATTTCAGATCGGTGAATTCGCCGGTTCCAAATGAGGTTTTGCTACGCAAACTGAATACGGGAAGCACTACGCCCGCTCCCTTCCAGGTAGTGTTAGGCAAACGCACAAACCCATCGTGCAAGATCGTAAGCGTATTTACCAGGGCATCGCCATGCAACCAGCGGTTCTCCCCTTCTTCAAACCTGACAAAGGTTTTACTTTTGGTATTGTATACGCCGTATTTGTATTGAATGGGAAACGATTCTTTGGGTATTGGCAGTTTTATCGTCCACCAGTTTTTTTCAAGGTGCAGCAATACCGGATCTGTTTCATCCCAATCGGCCAATGCTTTTGTACTGCCGAGCACGCACACAACTTCATTTTTCTTTAACAATGGCGCTTTTACCTTAAAGTAGTGGGTGGCATGTTTAACCGCTTTGGCTTTGGTGCGGGTTTCATGCTCTTTGAGCAGTATTTCCTGAAAGGGATCGGTATAAAAAGCATTTTCAAACTCTCCAGGGTGGTTCCAGGTATCCAATACCCGTATCTCCTGCATAGGACTTTTGGTAATGGCTATCGACTTATTATCGTCCCATTCCTGTACATGGGTCCCATCTAAACCTTTATAAATATAACTGTATTGAATGGTATCGGTTGATGGGTTACTGATGGTAACAGTACCCGTCCACAGGTCGTTATTCAGCCAGGTTAATGGATGCGCTTTCTCTATATTATTATTTCCCAGCTCATCGGTATTGCCCGTAACAGCGAGGGATTCGCCGGGGCGGGTGTAAAATCTTATATAGAAATGAATGGTCATAATGCTGTTTTTAGTATTCACTTTCGGGCCTTACGTATTGAGGTAAGCCAGATAAAGTGTTCATGCTCAGAACGAAATTATTGCAAAGTGTTCTATTATTGGCCATAAAGGCCTTACTGGTTCGGGAAAATCAAGGACAATTTAGCAGGCCGCAACCGGAAGGATTCGAGGTTTGAAAGATAGTAAAAAATACACAGTCAATTTCTATTGGGTTCAGAACTTTCGCCCTATTTTTGCCCCAAAATTCTACCATATGGCTAATGGCGCATCTAAATTTTTGTACTGGATCCTGTTTTTAGCATCTACTGCTGCTTTTATTTTGGCTATCGCTACCCATTTTGAATATCTGACCCTGATCCTGCCTTTCGTTTGTACTTTTTTTGTAAAGGCATTGGACATCATTTAATTTATACAGACTTATTATAAAAAATATGCCCCCGGCTCAGCCAGGGGCATATTGCATTAAAATATGTTGATGGTTATATTTATTGTAAACTGCCGATTACCTGCTTTTCGGGTTTTTCGATAAAAATGGTCTGTTTTAATTTAACCGAAACGGTTTGTTCGTGTTTTATCGCCGGCGTCCATTGAGGCATGTTTTCAAACGCTTCTATAAGCCGGTCGTTCAGGTCGTCATTGCCGCCTTTAATAACATTGGCATAGATCACTTTTCCTTCTTTATTGATCACAAACTCCACCATGGCAAAGGTTTTAGTCTGATCGGTTAGCAGGTAAGGCGCCATGTCCTTGCTCAGTTTATCAATAAAGACCTGGAATTTATCGTTGCCGCCCGGGAAAACGGGTAAGCGTTCTACCACAGCAGAAATTTCGTCCTGGTTATAGGTTTTAAGTGGCCGGCGTTCTTTCTTTACCGCTATCACTTCTTTATCCTTAGGTATAATGCCATCTACTACATAATCGCCCTTTTTCGATACCATGATCACAGGCAATTTGCGTGTTTTCTCAAAATACGTATAGGCATGTTTTAATTCATCTGCCAGGAAACGGTATTCGGGAAAATCTTTTACATACTTTTTGAGGTATTCGCTGCTGCGGGGATTATCGAAACGAATGGGGAAAATATGCACCGGAATGAAATCCTGCCCTTCGCTTTTGGCATGGGCCGCCAGAATGTATAATTCTTCGATCTGTTCGTTGTTAACCGGAATGCAACCTGTGGTAACACAACTGCCATGGATATAGATATCGCCTCCGGGCATCAGGGAATCGCTGAGTATTTTGTCTGATGCGTTGGGATAATTTAAACCGAGCGACAGGTGATAAGTGCTTTTGGGATTAAATTCATTGATATAATAAAAACCTTCGGGCACCTGGTAATCGCCCTGCATGCGTTTGGGGCCTAATGAACCGGCCATAGCGCATACACGATAGGTTTTAAACAGGGCGAACTTATCATTGATATCCTGTTTTACCCATACTTCTATCTGGCTGTCGTATTTAAAGGAACGTATGTATATGTAGTGGGCAGGCCAGGGCAATCTTTTATCCTGGAACTGTTTCATCAGGGTATCTTCCTTATGCTTGAGCGCATCATTGATGCGTGGAAATGATCTCTGGTATTCCAGAAAATTTATACTGGCTGCAACGGTTTGCGCTGTTGCTGTTTTTACAAGACTTAAAGCCCCCAGTAAAAGTATATACGAGTATCTCATGTAGGTAACTGGAATTAGAACGAAAATAGGTTATGATTATTTACTGCTCTATAGTCAATCGGTGTTAAAATTAATACAAACAAAGCACCAAAAAGCATATTAGCTTATGCACATTGTGGAAAATACATGGAAACATTATGATAATGTGATAATTAGCTAATGTGCTAATTTGCTAATGAATACAGGGGGAAGAATGTGATAATCCCGACTAAAGTCGGGACAAGTTGTGATAATGTGATAATACGATAATCTAATACAGCCTTTAGAAAAGCGAAAGTCCGGACTTCAGCTTTTTGTTACCTTAGCTTTGTCCGGACTTTCAAATAGGCAGATTTTCTCAAGTATAATTATAAGTTTCCTCTTAATTCCTGTTCACGTTCAATGGCTTCGAACAGGGCTTTGAAGTTTCCTTTACCGAAACTTTTGGCCCCTTTGCGTTGAATGATCTCAAAAAATAAGGTGGGTCGGTCTTCAATGGGGCGGGTAAATATCTGCAGCAAATACCCTTCATCATCGCGGTCAACCAGGATGCCCAGATCTTTCAGCGGTTCCAGGTCTTCGTCAATATGCCCTACCCTGTCGAGCAGGTCATCGTAATATGTGCTGGGCACTTTCAGGAATTCCACGCCCCGGTCGCGCAGGTTGGTGACTGTTTCAACAATATTGTTGGTGGCCAGGGCTACGTGCTGGCAGCCTTCGCCGTCATAAAAATCCAGGTATTCTTCTACCTGTGATTTCTTTTTGCCTTCTGCGGGTTCATTGATGGGGAATTTTACAAACCCGTTGCCGTTGCTCATAACCTTACTCATGAGGGCCGAGTATTCAGTAGAAATATCATTATCATCAAAGCTCAGGATGTTGCGGAAGCCCATCACTTCTTCATAAAAACTTACCCATTTATTCATCTGGTTCCAGCCTACATTGCCTACGCAATGGTCAACATACTGCAAGCCGGTTGAGGTAGGATTATATACCGTTTTCCATTCAACAAAACCAGGCATAAAAGCACCCTGGTAATTTTTTCTTTCTACAAAAAGATGCACGGTTTCGCCATAGGTATGAATACCACTTAACACCACTTCGCCGAAATTATCTGTCAGGCGGGTAGGTTCCATATAGCTTTTAGCGCCGCGGCTGGTGGTTTCCTCCCAGGCACTGGTAGCATCATTTACCCGAAGGGCCAATATTTTTACGCCGTCGCCATGTTTGTAAATATGATCGGCAATGGCATTACCGGCACGCAATGGTGTAGTTAATACAAACGTGAGCTTGTTTTGCCTGATGGCATAGCTGGCCCGGTCTTTTATGCCTGTTTCGGGACCGGCATAGGCCAGGGATTGAAAGCCAAAAGCGGTTTTATAAAAATGGGCCGCCTGTTTGGCATTGCCAACGTAAAACTCCACGTAATCGGTTCCTTCGAGTGGCAGGAAATCGGTTTGTGTACCGGGCGTTGCGGCCGTCAATGTCTTTGACATACTATTTTGTTTAAATGGTATTACAGAATATCGCAAACAGTTCAATTGACTGATTGCAGCAAAGAATAGATAATGTAAGTGAGGGGAATCCTTCGATACCGACCTTAGTCGGGATCGCTCAAGGCTACGAATAACTGTGCATAGCTAATGCTTCCATCAGCAGGCAGTAGCCCATGCGTTTGTCGCTAAAGATCTTATGTGGGTAATCGGGTTGCATACTTCGACTTCGCTCAGTACCTGACCAAGCTCAGGAGCAAAGATAGAGAAATTGGGTTAACAAAATCATATCATACAGGCCACAATTGTACTTGTATAACATTATTTTTGAATTAGTTATGGAGTATATGAAAAAAATTGTATGTTTGAGTAGAGAACTTTTAAATAGTATGTCATGAACAAGAAAATTGTCATACCACCATCAAATACAAGGGCTGTTGCTGCTTTTTTTGAAGAATTGAACAAGAAGAAGGAAGCTATAAAAAAGAAATTAGAGATGTGGTCATTGGAAAAAGGGATAGGCAATGTTAATACAAGAACCGGAAAGTAGTTATTATACTTTTCATCACGAAGAACTGCCTGATTTTAGTCAGGTATACCATTTTACTACCCGCCTCAACCTAGTCTACAACGTATATTTCAGCATTTCCGAATACGATCACTGGTTAACAAACTTTCCATATTTACTTCGAAACGGGTATGCCTTTGGTTTCAATCCCTTTTTTGCTCCTGCTGATTGTAAAAAGCAAACTGATAAATCTATATTTATAACGCTGTGTAAAATCATAGATGCTTTTATTACATTAAATGGCAATGATTGTGTGTTACTCTATCATTGTGATCATGTGGACAACAGACAAGCATACAGGAATAAATTATTTGATAGCTGGTATGCCGCTTCACCCTACTCTGAGCAGATTGTAAAGCATGATCTGGAAATTATATGGGCAAATAATAAGGAATTAAAAGTTATTATTTAGGATACCTGACACCTAAATCAAATCCTAATCTAGCGGTTGTACGGGCTGAATTTGAAGAACTTTCTTTCCGGTTATATAATGGAAAGTAGTTGCTATCAATGTTTTTGAGGGTACAAGAGGTCTGCCTTTTGAGCTTCCCCCGGTATCGCTATCTTTTCACTCAATTAAAGTTTGGGCTGCTTATAAATACCAAAACTATGTATAGCCGGGCACGCTTTGCCTGCTGTAATTCGTAACCGCACGTGCGTGGCTGTTACAGGTTTGAATTTTATCAGCCATTTGTAGCCAATACTTTGTTTACCGGTTGCTTCGGGAATGGCTATCCAGTTGGTACCATCGGTTGAATAGTCAACCGACCAGCCGGTGGTACGATGGCCCAATTCAATCACTTCCTGCACCTTCAGCACATCGAACGTTTTGGCCGATGCCAGTTGAAAGGTTATGGTATCGGTTGTAAAAGCATCTGTAGTGGCATAGTAGGTGCGTTCATTATTATCTGTCAGGTTAACGGGGCTAAACTTTGCATGCCGGGGATGAAGTGATCGTATGGAAGCTCCTTTGGCCAAATTGGTTTTAAAGGTGTTGTTGATCAACCAGCGCAGGCTGTCTGTTCTTTGCGCATCAACCGCAGGAATTAATCCTTGTTTGTTGGGCGGATAGTTCAACAATAACACACTATTACGGCCTACCGAGTTAAAGTAAATATCCCACAGGGTGGCAAGGCTTTTTACCTTTGTGTCTTCTTCGGGGTGATAAAACCAACTGGGGCGAATTGATACATCTACTTCGGCTGGTACATAGGCATCGCCGTCTATTTCTCCTTCGTTCAATTCTTTTATATGCTCGGCTTCTTCTTTTATTGAGTTTGGATGAATGGTTGACCAGCACGGATCGCCTGAGAAGCCTGATTCATTGCCCACCCAACGGCAATCGGCAAAGCGATACGAGTTCTTTGTTCCAAACACTACACATTGGGGTTGCAAGCGGCGAACCGTATCTGCCCAGCGGGTATAGAATTCCGTTGTAAGTTTATCTGCCCCTGCCCCATCCCACCATATTTCCCAGATACGACCATAGTTCCTTAATAATTCTGATAACTGACTGGCGTAGTAATCACTGTAGGCGGGCGTTCCATACCGGCTATCGTGCCGGTCATGCGGCCCCAGGTATATAGCGGCTTTTATACCGGCTATTTTACAGGCATCGGTAAACTCTTTTACTACATCTCCTTTTCCATTTTTCCACAAACTGTTTTTAACTGAATAATCGGTATAGGCCGAAGGCCAGTTGCAGAAGCCATCAGCATGTTTTGCCACTAAAATAGCGCAGGGAATGCCTGCTTTTTTCAGTACGCTTGTCCATTGTTTGCAATTCAATGCGGTGGGATTAAACATTTTCGGACTTGCTTTTCCATCGCCCTCATTATCGTTGGTAAATGTATTCATGCCGAAATGAAAAAATGCAATGATCTCCCGGTGATACCATTCTATTTGGCGTGGATTTGGTACCGGCCCTACGGGTTTGGGTGCTGTTTGGGCTTGAACTGATAAAGGTATTAATGTACCGGCCATCGCTGTGAAAGCCACGCACTTTTTTACATGCCATACAATTTGTCTTATATTCATTTGAAGTTGTTTTTTTAAATGTTATGAACGACCTGTCAGAACCGCTTATACCATCTGTTTATGCAAGCTCAGATGGCGGATCCGCCAAAGGCGGACAGGCTCTTACAGGTCTATTTTATTTCCCATTTCGCATAATTTCCCGGGTCACCTTTCAGCGGATCATAAGGTTGTATACTGAACGACATTGCAACCGGTTTAAAGGGTATTTTATATTCCGGTAACTGGTCGGGTCCGCAACTGGCATTGCCAAGGCCCTGCTGTGCATAATCGAGGCTTAGCACGGTTTCTTTACGAGGATGCAACTGGTACAGGTGTTCTGCTTTATGAAGGTCCTGGTCGGTAAAATGTAACGCTGTAAAACTGAGCCTGTCGTGGGCCACGATCATGATGCCTTCATTATCCGCATCGCATAGGGTAAGCCATCGCGTATCTTCGCGGTTTGCCATACCCTGTGGTCGCTCGTATGGTTCCAGCATATTTGTTACCCTTTGCTTGTATTGTCCAAAGGCAGCGGATTCCTTTCTGTCAGCATAG
>DASUVL010000507.1:0-4956 GCA_036379015.1 Niastella sp. | reverse complement strand
TTCTGCCACTGCAGTGTATGGTATTCGCGCGGCCAACGGCGTGGTGATCATCACTACCAAAAAAGGATTAAAGAACAAAGTACAGGTTTCTCTCGACGCCTATACAGGTTTCCAAAGCGAACCAGAACAATACGATCTGTTAAATGCCCGTGATTGGGCAACCATGTCGAACCAGGTAGAGGCGTCAGATTCAACAAAAACCTATCACGGGTTACCCATCTGGCATACACCAGAGGTACTGCATAGTGTAGACTGGCAGGATGCGATGTATCGAAACGGTCTTACGCAGAACTATACCATTGGTATAAGAGGTGGCAGCGAAAAAGTGCAAACGGCTGTTTCGTTTGGTTATTATAACCAGAAAGGCATTGTACTGGGCTCCTACTTTAAAAGATTTACAGCAGGCGTAAACCTCGACTACCAGGCAACAAAATGGCTTAGATCTTCCACCAGTGTAAAGTATTCTTACCAGGATGCCAATAATCCTTTTGGAACAGGACAACTGTTTAATTTAGTGATCAACCCGCCAACACTCGATAGCGGCAACAGGCTCACATTCCAGATAAAAGACGGCAATGGCAATTATGGATTTTACAATCCGGTTCAGCCCAATGTATTCAAATTCTCGAATCCTGTTTACACAGTGGAGACCAACCAGTACGAAAACATTACGCATTATGTGCTGGCCACTTCTTCACTCGAAGTTACCGTCTTCGATGGCCTTAAGCTCAAAACCAATGCAGGGGTAAACGTTAGAAACAATTCCGGGTCTTATTTTCAGCCCGAAGATGCGAGGGCCAATGCCCAATACCCGGCAGCAGCTATTGCCGCTGCAAACTATCACCAGAACCTGAATAACAATTTTGAATGGCTGTGGGAGAATACGATCGCGTACGATAAAATATTTGGCGATCATGCCATCAATTTTGTGGCCGGCGTTTCTGCACAAAAGAACACCAGCACCTTAATGGCAGCAGGTGGTATTCCACCAAACAATACAACCAGGGATCTGGCCCAGGTTGCTAACCTTACATTCGATCAGTACGGTAACGGAAAGAGTGTTTCTACCATTGCATCCAAATTTGCAAGACTTACCTATCAGTTTGCCGACAAGTACATGATCACTGGTACCATTAGAAGAGATGGTTCGTCTAAATTCGACATAGGACATAAATATGGCACCTTCCCTTCAGGCGCTGTTGCGTGGAGAATAAAAAATGAATCGTTCCTGAAAGATGTGAATTTTCTGACCGACCTGAAACTGCGGGCCAGCTATGGTAAAGTAGGTAATCAAACGCCTATCGGGTTGTTTCAATACCAGGCATGGTATGTTGGAAATTTCCCGGCTAATTATAATGGTTCGGGCAGGGATAACTTTGGTTATCCATTTGATAAAGTATACCAGAATGGCAGCGGACAGATCCAGCCTTCAAATCCCGATCTGAAGTGGGAAACCGATGAACAAACAGATCTGGGATTGGATGCGGCATTTTTGCAGGGGGCCCTTACCGTTACGGTTGACTGGTTCAGCAGGGATTCAAAGGATTTTTTGTTAACGCTCGCGGCGCCTGCACAAACAGGATACAATTTTATCACCCGCAACGTGGGAAGCATGAGAAACAGAGGCGTTGAGTTTGCCCTGAATTACAGGGGTAATGTGGGTGCAGCCTTTCAATATGGAGCCGGCCTCACGCTTTCACGGATCAAAAATACGCTTACCAGTATTACATCAGGAACCACTTTTGTTACCAATTTCGGCGGCGTAACCTTAGTAGGGCAGGGCTGGGATGAATTCAGCCGTTCCTATGTAAACGCCGCTGTAGGAGAGTTCTATGGTTATAAGTCCTTAGGCATTTTCCAAACGCAGGCCGAAATAGACGCCCTGAACGCCAAAGCGCCAGGCGGCATTTATTATCGCGCTGCCACTAAGCCAGGCGACCGTTATTTCGCAGATCTCACCGGTGATGGTATGGTAGATGCAAAAGACCGTACAAGTATCGGCAGCCCGCAACCGAAAGTATTCGGTGGTCTTAATCTCGACGGAACCTACAAAGCATGGGATATCAACCTGTACTTTTATGGAAGTTTCGGAAACAAGATCATGAACTATATAGAAAGTCACCTCGAGAGCTTTCAGAAAAGAGGATCGGAAGGTGTTCAGAATGTAAGCCAGAAATATTACGAAAATTACTGGCGTCCCGACCGTCCTTCCACCCGCTTTGCCCGCGCCTTGCACAATGATGACAATACGCTCAATAATGTTCCATCTGATGTATGGGTTGAAAAGGGCAGTTTCGTGAAATTAAAAAATCTGACTATTGGCTATACTTTACCGCCCACTTTGCTGAACAGATTTTCCATCTCAAGACTAAGAGTATACGTTTCTTCTCAAAACCTGTTCTTCATTACAAAGTATAGCGGGCTTGATCCCGAGATCGGTATGCAGGGTGGTACAAGCGGAGGCACTAATATGCCGCCTAATCCAACTCAATATGGGGTGGATAATGGAACCTATCCTTCATCCAGGTTTTTTACGCTGGGATTAAACCTCACGTTTTAATGATTGAAAAAACAGCTATATGACACGAAGCAATAAAAATATTATAATAGCAGTCCTCATTGCTTTGATGCTGCCACTGGGCTGTAAAGATAGTTTTCTGGAACAGGAAAATACTTTTCAGTCAAATGCCGATGCACTTTCCACTAAACGGGAAGCTGTCATTGGCCTGGTAAATGGTATTTACGATACGTATCAGAACAGTGATCTGTTGAAAAAATGTATCTGGTACAGGGCTAATTTTGGCGCCCATGACTTTTTTAACTGGGGCGCCGACGTATTCTGGAATAACTACCAGATACCCTCTACGTTTGGTGGCATTGCTACTTTCTGGAATCAATCTTATATTGGTATAGCCCGGGCCAACTCTGCTTTTGTGGTCATTTCAAAAGCGGAGAGCAGAGGGGTTCTTACTACTTCATTAGCCAATCGTTTAAGAGGCGAGGCTTTCTTTTTACGCGGGCTCACCTATTATTACCTGGCATCTTCTTTTGGCGGTGTACCATTAGAGATTGATACAACCGGTGCAACAAACCTGGGCTTAAAACCGCGTTCACCCCGCGACTCTGTGTTCATGCAGGTGGTAGCCGATATGCAACAGGCTGCAACTTTGTTATGGTCGAAAAAAGACCTTCCGAAGGCCGACCAGGGAAGGGCCACCAAAGGAGCCGCCTATGCATATGAAGGCGCAGCCCGCATGTGGCTGAAAGATTATGCCGGCGCTTTGATTGCTTTTAATAATCCGGAGCTTACTAATAACTATAGGTTACTGACCAACTTTGCCGATGTGCATGAATACGATAACCAGAACAATGATGAATCGTTATTTGAAATTCAGTTTGCCGTGAAACCAGGCGACCCGCAGGACTGGGGAGGAAGCTGGAATCCGCCCGGTGGTGAAATAGGCTGGATAGATAGTTTCAGCTGGCCCGAGGAAATAACCCAGCAGGGCTATGATTACGGTAACCCCGCACTGTGGAATTCTTTTCAGGAAGGCGACAAACGTAAACTGCTTACCATTGTAGGTCCCGGTGATCCACTGGTAAGCCCGGGCATTATACGGGTGTGGGGTGGCATTAAAGGGTATATTCCGGTAAAAGATGGTTTTGCCAGCGGCAATCAAAAATATAAGGCTGATGATGGTACCATTTTAAACACCGTGGGCACTAAAACAAGGCCCTGGTATGGAAGCGACAATGGCCGCACCGGATATTATTGCGCCAAAAAATGGCGTGATTACAATCTTACCGGCGGTTATGGCCCGCAAAAAATATTCGGCGATCAGAACCAGATCCTCATGCGTTATGCAGAAGTGTTGTTAAGCAGGGCCGAATGTAAAGTGCGCACTGGTAATGTAGCCGGCGCTTTGGCCGACCTGAAATTAGTGAGAGACAGGGCCTGGGGCGGAACAGCGCCTGCTATTATGAAAGACAGCGCCAATTTTGACGGCACACCGGGGCAACCCATCACCGATCCCCTGCAAATGGTATTGAGCGAGTACAGACATGAATTGAGCGGCGAATATTCTCTTTTTTATCTCCTGTGCCGGGCTGGTACCAACGAAGCCATTGCTTTCATAAAAAAGGCCAATGGTACAGTTGATGGCAGTTATGAACCAATTCCCAATCCGGCGCCTGGCCCAACGCGCGACGGCCAGAAGCATGGTTTATACAATACCTCGCTTACTCCGGAGAAAACCCTGTTGCCAATACCACAGGTAGCTATTTCTTTGAACCCTAATTTGACACCGAACCCGTAAGTAGCTGTAAGCCTTAAGCTGTAAGCTGTAAGCAAATACAATTGCTGATCTACATTTTGCCTTTCGCTTATGGCTTAAAGCTTATAGCTTTCGGCTTATAGCTTTTTTTCAGAACCATGAATATATTTCAATTATTAATTACCGGCGCATTGTTTAGTCTGGCAGCCTGCCAATCAAAACACACCTTATTCGAGCGGATTTTAGCGGAGCACTCAGGCATCACGTTCAATAATCGCATTGTTGAGAACGACTCCATCAACCCGTTAAATGTAGTGAACATATACAATGGGGGTGGCGCAGGCATTGGTGATTTTAATAATGATGGCTTGCCCGATATCTATTTTACCGGCAATATGGTGTCCAGCAAATTATACCTTAATAAAGGGGATCTCAGGTTTGAAGATATAACAGCCAAATCAGGTGTTGAAGGAATGGGCAGATGGGCAAGGGGAGTAGCTATAGTAGACATCAATAACGATAGCCTTCCGGATATCTATGTGTGCAATACGATCTATAAAGATTCGCTTAGAAGAAGGAATATTTTATATGTAAACCAGGGAACGGATAAAGCAGGGATCCCGCATTTTAAAGATCTGGCGGCCGAATATGGACTGGATATCCACGTACAATCTACCATGGC
>DASUVL010000506.1:0-2767 GCA_036379015.1 Niastella sp. | reverse complement strand
CCTGTGGCATAGTAGGCGGCAATTCAACTGTCATACCGCCTACCCATTTGTAATCCGGATCATTGGGCTCTTTAGTCGGGTCCTTACCTTCGGCACGGTATACATGATAGGCCCTGGTATCCTGTGTGGGTGGACCGATCCATTCTACTCTTATTTGTTCTGCCTGGGCAAACAACCCGGAAATGATAGCATGTTCCGGCGGTGTTCTGTCATGCAGTCTTTCACATTTTATCTCCATCTTTTCAGCAGGGGAAGGAATAGGGAAGGAGCCGCTGATATTATTCGATGAATCCTTTGCTTTTATCCAGTAGGCATAACAAAGCGGTGAACCCGCTGGAATGGTACGGTCATCGAAAAAGAAGTTGCCGGCTGCTTTGGCTCTGTCAACAGAATCTTTGGTGATCTCTCCTAAGAAAACAAATGAACCACTGCATGGACAGGGAAGCGTTGGTTTGGGTTCCCCCGCAGCTGCTGCACCTGTTGGGTTATTGGGTGACTTGGGGTCATTGGGTGATTTTGGATCATCTTTCTCATCAAAGTATTTTTTAGGGTCATAGGTTTGCCAGGTACGGCAGGTGTCCCTGGGGTTGCACTCAACCCAGTCTCCGAGATGACAAAGGCTGCGATAGACCATGTAGCTGGCCATATCGGGTTCACTGTTAGGCTGCCATTTTACTGATATGTAATCATCAAATCCTTTTGTTGCTACTTCTTTTGGAGGATTGGGTTTTGTAGTGTCTTTTACAATAGCGGATACGGCCGAAGACCACTGGCTGGTATTGGTAGATTGATCGATGGCCCGCACGCGATACCACCATGTTTTGTTGCCATATTGAGAACGCAACGATGGATCTTTATCTGTTGTATCACGATAGGTCAATCCTTTTATTGTTGAAGCCTCACCAATATATGTTGAAGGGATCGTATTGGGGTTATCGGATGAGGCAAAGCGATATAATTTGTATTTGATGGTGCTGTCAGGATATTCCCAATGCCCGTTGATATCCTTTACTACCTGTTGCCATTTTACGGTCACAAACCCGGTATTATCATCGCTGGTAGTAGAAAGATCGAGTGGGGCAGAAGGAACGGTACTGTCTCTTGGCGTTACAGGACCGTATGTGGGCGATGCAGCGCCTGTGCGCATAAACAGATCAAGTGCTCTTATCCGGTAATAATAATTGAAGTTGTTTTTGGGTCCGCCAACGGGAATGCCATTGACAAGGTGGGTGGAATCTTTCCCCAGAACGAGCGTGTATCGTTTATAGTCGAGAAAACCATAGGTAGAAGGAATGAGTGTATCTCCGTTCAACTTTTTGGTTACTTTTAGCGCGCCAGTACTTTCATTCACCCGTTGGAAAGGCCCGAAAATAGAGGGCGATCTTTCTATATAATACCCGGCAGCGCCGCCTACATCATCCCATCGTACCAGTACGTCGTTATCGCCTGCATCTGCAATAACGTTCGCAGGTGCGGGTAATGCAGTGAATGTGCCGGCTGTTACCAGCAGATCGGTTGCTACGTTGCCAATTACTGCGTTCGCTGCATTTAAGGCCACGATCTGGTAGCGATAACTGGTTCCGTTGACAACCGTGTTATCTTTATAACCCAGGCCTGCCACAATTGCTATCGGCATTGATGATCTTGCAAGTATGTATAACCGTTGTTTTGCTGAATCCGTTGGTATTGTACTTACCAGGCAGGGATTGAATAATCCGGCCGGTGGAGGACCTGCCAATGCTTTGGCTACTATTTTCCATTCGGTTGAATCAGGTGTAGTGATCAAAATTGATCTGATGGTTACACAATTGGATACTACCTGAACAGGTGTTGCATTGACAGGCGTACCGGGATAAGCAGCCGCACCATCTAACTTTCGATAGATATTATATTTCACTGCACCTGTAAAGGGCGCCCAGTTCAATGCCACATGAAGTGCCGGGCCGGGATTGCTGCTGATTGCTACCGCGTTCTGTGCCTTTGTATATAACCAGGTAGCCTGCATGATTACGACAGCTATCAATATTTTCTTTGCAGAAGCCATGTTATGGTTTTTTAGAGCTGAAAAAGTTTACCGTATATAAAATCCTTCCGATGAGTTCAATCCAACTGTCACATCCACAGAACCACAGAACACCCACAATACACAGCCCTCCAGGCCAACTGTTCCCTGGAACATAAATGGATAAGGACCCATGACCTGTAAGTTGAACCAGGCTGCTGCCGATACCAGCCCTCCCAGAATTTCTCCATGGATCCGGCCGCCCAGGTTGCCAACGACATAGGGCAAACCTATTCCGGGTGACGCAGCACCCAGTGCAGCGGCTGTATCCGGTTCCAGTACGAAGGCGCCCAGTCCGAGATATAATTCATAACCTCCCGAAACAATGAAGAGACTTACACTTTGCGATACATACAATGAGCCATATATGCCTGTTAAACGAGCCGGCATCGGTGCCAGATTCAATCTGTATTTTGGATCCTGGGCTAATAAGACCCAGGCTCTTTCTTTCGGTGCATTTTTACCAATATAGAATGCTGCACCAACACCCATTCCTGCTCCCACGCCCATAATACCGGTAGAGCTCATCATCTTCAACGCCACCATGCCCTGCAGTTCAATGAAGTCGATACCCAGGTGCCAGTTCAGCAGACCTTCAGCCTGTAATGAGCTACCGCTTAAAACAGGTGGTGGAGTACCTTCGGCTACCCTGAACTTACCCATTACTTCTCCTTCCATGAATCCCTCGGCCCAGTTCATGGTCAT
>DASUVL010000505.1:0-4654 GCA_036379015.1 Niastella sp. | reverse complement strand
AATACAATAGTTGTTTTTTTCATCTGAATATTTAAATAAAGTTTTAGTTTATTGTAATTGCAATTCGTTTTCTTTCATGGCTTCAATGAAACGCTGAACGGTTACATCGAGCGAATCACTGCTGCGGCCACCGGCTGCATTATAATGGCCACCGCCTTCAAAGTAGTTGCGGGCAAACGTATTTACATCGAATTCGCCTTTGCTCCGGAAACTCCATTTCCGTTCTTCATCGCGGTCGATAACCAATGCGGCCAGTTTTATACCCTGGATGCTCAAAGGCCAGTTCACCAGTCCTTCGGTATCGCCGGTCTTAATTTCAAATCGTAATAGATCCTTCTTGGGGATAGAGATCAGGGCGGTATTGTATTCATAGAACAGGTCCATACGGTGCAGTAGGATGTGCCCGATGAAGCGGAGCCTGTTTTCTAAAAAGTTATCGTAAATGTTCTCATGCACCATGGTGTGTTGCAACCCACGGTCCTTGAGCTCGGCTACCATGCGATGCACAGCAGCGCTGGCCGAAGCAAAACGGAACGACCCGGTATCGGTCATTACGCCGGCATATAAACAATCGGCAATAGCAGGTGTAATACGGTCTCTGTAACCTGATTCTACTATAAAATCATACACCATTTCACAGGTGCTGCTTTTTTTGGTATCGCTGATTCCCCAGGTAAAAGTAGCCGCTTCGGGTTGTTGGTGGTGATCGATCAAAACACGGTCAAAAGCACCCTGACGGATGGAATTAGCCATATGTTTGGTGCGAACAAGCACATTAAAGTCGAGGCAGAACACCCACTGCGCCTGTTGTAAGGCGGCTTCTCCCCGGTCGCGCTGCAATTCATAATCGATCACTTTAGAGGCGCCAGGCATCCAATCGAGCCACTTGGCCCAGTTGGTAGGCGAAACTACGGTCACCGTATGGCCAAAGGAGGTCAGAAAATGGTACATGGCCAGGGAGCTGCCCATGGCATCGGCATCAGGCTTCTGATGCGTGGTAATCACCACATTATGTGGTGTTGTCAACAGGGGATATATGTCTTGTATAGGTTTCATGAAACGGCAGCAAAGTTGCGGAAATAAAGCTCAACAGCCAATAAAAGTTGTAGGTTTTAGGTTCTAAGTTATAAGTTTCCCCTTCCAAACTTCAGAACATGATGGAAAATGCTAAAATTCGTGGCCCAAAACTCCCATATAATTGAACTTATTACTTAAAACTTATAACTTATGACTTTTCAAAACTTCCCTTACTTTTGCGGCCAAAATTGAAGATAGTATGAGTAACCGCACGTTTACAATGATTAAGCCCGATGCCATGAAGAATGGGCATGCCGGAGCGATTATAGACCGGATCATCAAGGAAGGTTTTCGCGTTGTATCGCTGAAACTGACCAAATTAAGCAAGGAAAAAGCCGGTGAATTTTATGCAGTGCATAAAGAGCGCCCTTTTTATGGTGAACTGGTTGATTTTATGAGCAGCGGAGTAATAATTGCCGCCATACTGGAAAAACCCGATGCAGTAGCTGCATTTCGTACCCTGATCGGCGCTACCAACCCCGCCCAGGCCGAAGCCGGCACCATTCGTAAATTATTTGCTACTTCAATTGGCGAGAATGCCGTTCATGGCAGCGACAGCGATGAGAATGCGGCCATCGAAGGAAGCTTTTTCTTTAATGGATTGGAGCAGTTTTAAGGAATACATGTAAATAGTTTAATTTTTTTAAGGAGGGGTTACTGGCGATAGCTGGTAGCCCCTTTCTTGTTTTTTATATCATGGATTTTTAAAAAGGTGTTTTAACCCATATTCTACTGTTTATTGAATATTTTTTTTGACATATATAAAGTAAGCGATATATTTGTTTTAAGAAATTTGATACCATGCACGGAAACGTGTGATTACCATGAAAGACGTAAGTCTTTGATACTATTAAGGCCACTGTAACAGGTGGCCTGTTTTTTTTTACAATTGCCAAAATTGCCAATATGAAAAGAGTGCTCATCCTGGTTGATGGTCAAAATCTATTTTATGGTTTAAAAAATCTTGGATTAAAAGAAAGCGAAATAAATTGGACCAAAGTTTTTAAATCTATTATTGAGCCTACTGACGAATTAATACGTGCTTATTGGTTTAGACCACAAAAAATTCAAGACGGGCATTTCTCAGCTGAATCAATCAGAAATCAAATAGTTTATAAAAATTATAATGGTGCCTATAATCATTATAAAACCGGCAACCATTCAGCAATTAATAAACAAGTTTTAGAAAATATAGAAAATGAAGCTACCCGGGTAGAAAAATGGCTTTATGAGCAAAGAAGTAGATTTACTCATATTGAGTATATGTATGATCAATTATGTTTAGATAATAGTGACATAGAAATCGTAAAAAGAGGAATTGTGAAAGTGAATCCTTATGCGCAAGAATATACTGGCGAAAAAGGGGTGGATATTGCATTGGCTGTGAAAATGATCTCACTCAGTGTTGAAAAAAAGTGCGATAAAATTATTTTAGTTAGTGGTGATTACGACTATGCAGAAGCAATAAACTATGTAAAAAACAATATGACCAAAGTTAACATTGTTAAATTACATAAAGGATTTCCCCAAAAAAATCGAAATATGTCAAGGGATTTATCTGTTTTGGCAGATAGAGTTATTGATCTGTATGAGGCCGATATAAAAAAAAATTATCTAAAAAAATCTCCCTTTCCTCAACCTATATAGTTTCCATCATTCCCCCCTCACTGACTATTCGTAATCCGTTTCGTATTCGTCATCGGCGTTACTTTATAGCCTTTTTTACGAAGCAGATTGATAACGCCCTGCTCGCCGGGTAAATGCCCCGCTCCTACCGCAAATAAAATGCAGTTCTGTTTCATCAACGCCGGCATTTTCTCTACCCAATGCCGGTTACGGCCATATAGCAACAAATCCATATATTCGTCCATACCGGGATCGCTTTTGTGCATCAGCGTATCCATACGGTCGAGGTTTTGCTCGCGGTACACTTCCACCATTTCCATGGTAACCTGTTTGTAATTGTCGATGCTGTCGATATAATTTACCAGGTCTTTCGCTTGTTTTTCATAGGGTATGCTATCAAAAATAGAAGCCTGGAATTCGGTTGTTTCCAACCCTCTTATTTCTTTAGGATATTGCTTGCTCTCGCGCATGATCAGTTCCTCCATACCATTCTTTTGTGAACAGTTCATCATTTGCTCGCCAATCATACTGGAAATAAAATATGGTTTAAACCGGTTCATCACGCCCAATGGTAACGGAACAGCATTGTTCTTGAAATAAGTTTCTACCCGGGCATATTCTTCTTTGGTAAGCAGCTCCGACAATTTTATGCCGTCGTTCATACGCAGGTATTTTACGGCGCCCATTAATTCGGCCATATTATCCATATCAAGCTCAAAGTAAATGCGGTCGCAAAACTTAATAGCCAGTTTAAGGTTATCGCTCACAGTGGCATCTTCGGCGCATAAAACGTGCATAGTGCCATACAGGTAGGAAGAACGGGTGAGGCCGTTACCGCTTATCTTCCATAACAGGGTGTTATCTAAATGATTATATTTAGTATCAGATGCAGGAGCGCTGCCTTTCTTACCCGGTTTTCCAGGTTCCTGGCCCAGCCCGGCCATAGCCAGGGCCATATAAAAAATTAACATACTTGCATTTTTCGATAACATATTTGCGTGCTTTTATCCTACCCCGATGAATATGGTTCTTTTTTTTTATTATACTTGCATAAACTTAAACCCATATGAAATCCGCCCAACCCCAGTTTACTGAACAAATCCACTCCTTTTTAGTTCACGTTGCCTATTTTAACAAAGCTATACCGGCTTGTTGATATGAACGAATAAATTTACAGGATCAGGGACCTGGGAATGAACGAATCAGACAACGTTCTTTATACCATAATATAATATCGAATTTTAAACAATGAATGTAGAAGTGAGAACCCGCGGTTTGGGTTTTTGCCTTCGATATTCTACATTTAATATTCGACATTTTTAGTCAATTGCTTAACGCTCTGTACATGAAAAGCTTTGTTTGTACCTGGTTGTCGCTTGCAATAGTTAACCTTTGTGCGGCACAAACAACCTTGCCTGAATTTGGAGAAATTACAGCGGCTGAAAAAGCGCTCACCGAATGTTCGTTTGATAAAGAGGCCGATGCCGTAGTGATCTTTGACGAAGCATCGGCAGATCATAACGATCAATATAACCTTATTGTAAGCAGGCGAATCCGCCTGAAAATACTAAAGCCCAGGGGCAACCGGCATGGCGATATAACTATCCGCTACATTCATAAAGACGATATTGAATATATAAGTAACATAGAGGCCTACACCTGCAATTATACCCATAGCGGCTCCGTGGCTGATATTAAAAAAGTGCCCACAGCTTCCATCTACCGGCAAAAAATAAATGAAAGAATATCTGTAGTAAAAATTGCTATGCCCGATGTACAGGCGGGTAGCATTATTGAATACAAATACACCACTACTGCTAAAAATTATAATTACCTCGAAGATTGGTATTTTCAGGGCGAACTGCCTGTTATGCACAGCCAGTTTTCCCTGGTTGTAATGCCCAATTATGAATTCTCTTACCGGATATTCAAAAGCGAACAATTGCCTATT